>CAJCHQ010000150.1 GCA_903970295.1 Bryobacterales bacterium | reverse complement strand
ATGCGTTCGACAGGCGAAGTCATGGGTATTGCTTCTCAATTCGGTCTCGCCTTCGCTAAAGCGCAGCTTGCTGCAGGCAATCGTTTGCCTAATAGTGGGCGAACATTTATCAGCGTCTCTGATGTTCACAAGCAAGAAGTGGTGCAGGTCGCGCAGGAACTCTATCAACTGGGCTTCGAACTTGTTGCCACTCGGGGTACGGCTGCTGCTATCAAATCTGGTGGCATCCCGGTGATGGTCGTGAACAAAGTTTCTGAAGGTCGCCCGAATTTGATCGATCGCATCAAAAACAATGAAATTCAGCTCGTAATCAACATTCCGTCCGGACGTACAGCGCGCGATGACGATCAACTGATTCGCCGGGCGGCGATCAATTACAACATTCCGGTGGTGACAACTTTGTCCGGCGCGCGTGCGACGGCGTCAGCGATTGCCGCAATTCAGAGAGGGGCGCTAGGCGTCAACAGCTTGCAGGAATATCACCAAACCGTAGACTATTGGGAAAATGCCAGCCGCAAACGCGTGCTGGGTTTTTCTTCCTAGCCTTTCTGTTTTTCGTACATAAATCGGCAGGGCGAGGGTGTCCTGCGGACCGACGATCAATTAATTTACAAAGTAATGTTACATCAGCTTCTGCAGTCTTTTGTTGATGCGGGACGCCCTATTGCCAAGGGTTTTGGGCTTAAGGAAATCTTAATAATTGTCGTTACAGTTATTTGGATTAGTAGAAGACATTTCTCACTTCGAGGGGTATGCACCCTCTCACAACAACATCAGATTTTTCCAATTTTTCCACAGCTACTTCTAAAGCGCCGGTCGCTGACGGACTTTGGGCTCTTCCAAAACCGCAACAGAAAGCGCCACCTCAGATATAATCTGGGAGCCTCAAGGAGGATAAGTCTCGTGCATTCCGATATTGCTAAATACATCGACCATACGCTTTTAAATCCTGGTGCCACCAAAGCTGAAATCAGCAAACTCTGTGATGAAGCCAAAGAAAATAACTTTTTCGCCGTATGCGTCAATCCTCATTACGTCCGGCAAGCCGTTAAAGAACTGTCATCGACTAATGTAGCCGTGGCGACAGTGATTGGCTTTCCCTTGGGGGCAAATCTCACTGACACTAAAGTTGCCGAAGCGCAAAAAGCGATCGCCGAAGGCGCTGAAGAAATTGACATGGTAATCAATATTGGATTGCTTAAAGATGGCGAAACCAAAGCCGTTCAAGATGATATCGCGGCGATCGTGAAAGTGGCGAAAGCACAAAATATCAAAGTCAAAGTGATTATCGAAGCCGACCTGCTCACCGATCAAGAAAAAGTCTCTGCAACGAAAGCCTGTGTCGCTGCCGGCGCACACTTCGTGAAAACATCTACCGGTTTTGTCAAAGATGGCAAAGGTGCGACAGTCGAAGATGTCACTTTAATCAAAGAGACACTTGCCGGTGCACCACTCGAAATAAAAGCGAGTGCCGGTATCCGTGATTACGAGAAAGCCAAATCCTTGATCGATGCTGGTGCTACACGCCTGGGCACATCCGCCGGTGTAGCGATCGTTCAGGGAGCCAAAGCTGTCCCGGCTGGCTATTAGGTGACACTGACCAACTGACCAACAACCAACTGACCAACAAGCTATCTCACAACTTTGGAGTGCAAAATTGTTCGACAGATATACGGGTATTGCCACGCTCGCCGTCCTTTTGATTTTTGCCTCTGAGCCGGCCTCGGCTGCTGGCGCTGCTTCCCCTGATAATCCGCAGGCTCAATTGGGACTGAGCAAAATTCCAGCGGCTAATGAAGCGTTGAAAAAAGGTGATGCACTCGACGATAAGGGTAAACCTAAAGAAGCAATCGCCCAATATCGTGAGGCGATTCGGCTTGATCCAGATTGCGCCAAAGCTCATTCCCGCCTGGGTGGTTGTTTAGCTAAATATGAACATGATTACGATACTGCGATTTTGGAAGAACAAACATCGATCAGAATGGAACCAAAATATTACTTGCCTCACGTAATTCTGGGTGAGGTTTATGCGAATCTCGGTAAGAACGAAGATTCGATCAAAGAATTTAGAGTGGCTAGTGAGCTCAATCCTACAAGTTACAACACTCTTAAGGATATTGGTCTGGTGTGCGAACAACTCTACGCGACAGCAGAAAATCCGAACTCATATTTGGAAGAAGGGATTAAGGCCTGCCAGCGCGCCACCGAAATCAAGCCAGATAGAGCTGATGCTTTCATCAACTTGGGCGTGTTATTCAATTTGAAAGGCAGCTACCAGGACGCGATCAAAGCCGAAAATCAAGCTGTGCAAATCAGTCCTAATGATGTTCGACCTTATATCGATCTCGGCTATTTCTATGCTGATGCCAATGACCTCGATAATGCCGTCAAGTCTTTCGAAGACGCTCTCAGGCTGGCCAAAAATCATCCTAATGCTCATAGTGGTCTGGGTGCTGTTCTGCTCAAAAAAGGTCAGAGTAAAGATGCCATCGATGAGCAGCGGAAGGCACTCAAAGTCGCTCCCGATTTCTTTGTCGCCCACAGAAGATTAGCCGAAGCGCTTTTAGCGGATGGCAATAAAGACGGGGCGGCAACCGAATTTAAAGAGGCGATCAGGCTAAATCCTAACGACACGGCTACGCGCGTTCAATTCGCCAAAATGTTAGCCGCCCAGGGTGATACAACCGAAGCTTCCAACCAATATCACAAAGCTCTGGAAATCAATCCTAAAGCCAAAATCGCTCAAGACGGTTTGGACGAATTATCGGCCAAGGCAAAGATCAAATAATTTGCGAGTAGCCGGCGGTTTTCGCGAATTGCCGGTTGTTATTTAGTGCCCGTGTCGCCGGTCAATTTGCTCTGGAGTGCCGCCATCGGATTGGTTTTCCACTGGATTTCATTACATTGTTTTTTGACGGCTCCCATGAATTCTGGATTGTTCGGGCTGATCGTACCGTTAAATACGCTCTTGCCTACGGCCAGTGATTCGCGGAAATCTTGTTCAGCATCTTTCCATTTACCTTCTTTGAAGAGGATCAAGCCCATGCCATAGAGCGCCTTGGCGAAGAAGGGCGTGTCGGTGTGGATCACTTGCTTGTAGGCATCGATGCCCTGTTTGTAAAGGTCTTCAGCTTGCTGAATTTTGTTTTCCCGTCGATAAATGTCGCCGAGCTTTACAGCCGCTTTGATGTAACCCAGAGTGTCTGTCGTCTTGTTCGGTTCGACAATGCTGAACAACTTGGTATAAACGTCATCGGCTTTAGCCAGATCGTTAGTTTGGGAGTAAATATCACCTAGAACTTGCAAAGGCAATTCCAGTAATTTGCGAGGGCTGCCTTTGTCCTCCAGCTCTTTGACGCCCATCTGCGAATATTTTTCGGCGTCTGGTAATTGGCTTTGCATGAAATAGACGTAGCCTAGCTGCGCGTAACAGTCGCCAATTTTGCCGATGTCTTGAAGCTTCTTCAAAGTATCGACCAGGTGAGTGAGAAGTGGTGCAGCATCAGACCAGTGTCCGGAGTTGACGTAAACGCTGGCTAGATTTTTCAGGGCGTTGGCATATTCTTTCGAGTCAGTGCCGGTTTCGCGCTCTGCCCGCGATAACTCGGTGCGGGCAGCATCTTCTTGCTGCGCGAAATCAGCTTGCTCTTGAATTTTGCTGCGATCTTTGACGACCCAGAGCATGTCGTTGTTGAACGGAGGTCCTTCACTGGTATCAGTATTCAAAAATGAAATGGACCAGAAACCGATCACAACCATGATCACTAACGAAACGCTGCCGATCACTGCCACTTCGAAGGAGATCCAGGGCTTGGCACCGGCTTCCATTTGCTGGCGCTGCTTCTTCTTTTTCACTTTCGGCGCTTTTTTCAAAGCGAAAGTATTTGCCGCCCACTCAACTTCCGACGCGCTGCTCAATATTGCCAAATCCGATTTCAGTTGAGAAATCGATTGATATCTTTCGTTTGGATCTTTGCACAAAGCCTTGAAAATCACTGTCTCCAGGCGCATTAGCACCTTGTCCTGAGTGATGTCCGGAGCGATTGGTTTGGGCGCCTCGTTCATATGTTTGTAGGCAGTTTCGAGAACGTTCTTGCCGACAAACGGTGGCTTACCAGTCAACGTCTCGTACATGACGCATCCCAGTGAATATATGTCGGAGCGCGCATCCAGCTTTTTGCCCATGCATTGCTCGGGACTCATGTACATGGGGCTGCCGAAAACTTCTTTCGTGCGAGTTATATATCCGCTTGTTTTAAGGTCTTCACTTTCTTCGGCGAGCAATTTAGCCACACCATAGTCGGCTAATTTGACGTCGTCTTTGATTCTGCCTGAGTCGACGAGAATGATGTTGCTTGGCTTCAGATCGCGATGCAACACGTTGTCTTCGTGAGCGTATTCGAGTCCTTCGCAAACCTGGCTGAAAATTTCGATCGTGCGATGGCTTGGCAGATGACCGCTTTTAGCCAGGATATCTTCGAGGCTTTCGCCGGGCAGGCACTCGAGCACGAGAAAGACTTCACCGTTAGGGTCGAGATGTATATCGAGAAATTTGGCAATGCGCGGATGTCTCAGTCCCATTATCTCGCGAGCCGCACCGTCGAAG
>CAJCHQ010000149.1 GCA_903970295.1 Bryobacterales bacterium | reverse complement strand
GATGCGGAACATAGCCGACGAAGAACGCCACCAGGAACACCGCTGCCACCAACAGGAGCAGCATCGTGATCTTGCCGCCCGAGGGCCGCTTGGGATGCTCCAACGCCGAATGCGCGCCGTGCGAGTTTTTTTGTTGCAGTTGCCGCGTCAGCCGCTCGATTTCCGCGCGCAACTCTTGCTCCATGCTGGGCGAGTTCCCCTCCATGGGATTATCAGGTTCGTCAATCATCGATGAAGTCATCGTTGCTGTAACTCAAAAATTTCGCTGTAACTTTAGAAAATCTCAACTATACGTCCGCAATAAATACTCGGATTCCGACAGCCCCTCGCGCTCTTCCTCTTGGATCTGCTTGTCGTGATCGATGGGCGGCTGTTTTCGCATGTAGCTGTAAACGATGGGCACAATCAGCAGCGTGGTGACAGTGGCCAGCAGCAAGCCGCCGATGACTGCCCGTCCCAGGGGCGCGTTAGCCGAACCGCCTTCGCCCAGCCCGGTAGCCATAGGCAACATACCGACGATCATTGCCAAGGCCGTCATGACCACGGGGCGGAAGCGGGTGAAGCCAGCCTCAGATGACGATTTGACCGGGTCGAGCCCCTCTATTCGGCGCTCTTCAGCAAATGTAACCATTAGGATACTGTTGGCGGATGCCACGCCTATACTCATGATTGCCCCCATTAGTGCCGGTACGCTGAATGTGGTTTGCGTTAAAAAGAGCATCAGCACAATGCCCGATAGTGTGCCGGGGCTAGCCATGAGAATAATCAGAGGGTCGACCCAGGATTGAAAATTGATGACGAGAAGCATGTAGACGAGAGCCAGGGCAAAGAAAAGTCCGCCCAGAAGCCCGGTGAATGCGGCGTTCATGCTGTCGGATTGACCGCGAATCTTGATGAAGACGCCGCGTGGCAGGTGCGGTCTGAGTTGGTCAACGATCTTTTTTGTGTCTTCGGAAACGCCTCCCAGGTCACGATCTTGAATGTTCATAAAGATATCGAAGACAGGCATAATCTGGGTGTGACTGGCGATGGCCGAAGTCGTGCTGCGCCCCATTTGGGCCACTGTTTTCAACAAAAGCGGTGGCTGATTCTGTCTGGGTGGCACTCCGGCCGTCTGATTGGAGGCTCCGGCAGAACCTGTGCCGGTTTGGCTGGAGCTGATTGGCAGGGTAGAGATATCATCGATTTGGTTGATTTGATACGTGGGTGTTTGCACCGCCACGCTGTAATTGACGCCGTTCTTGGGGTTGACCCAATAGTTTGGAATCGTCTGAAAGCTTGAACTGAGCGAGACTAGAACCGAATTGGCCACGTCTCGTTGGGTCAATCCCAATTCCAGAGCCTTGGTCCGGTTGACGTCAACGGTCAACTGGGCTTCGTCCGGAACTTGTAAGAGGGTGACATCAACTGCCCCCGGTACAAGTTCGACTTTCTTCTTCAATGCCAGCGCGATTTCGTAATCCTTAACCGTGTCTCTCCCGGAAATCTGAATATCAATGGGGGCCGGCAGCCCGGCGTTCAGAATTTGGCTTGTGATATCGGCTGGTTGAAAGAAAAACGTAATGGTTGGAAAATTGGAGCGAAGAAATTTGCGTATGTCTTTGGAGTAGGCGAATATAGATTTCTTATGTTCGGGCGTAAGTGAGATCAGCATCTCACCATCAAAGTCGCTGAAGGTGATGTTGTCCCCGTAAGACAGATTGATACCGCTCGCTGGCAAGCCGATATTTTGAGTGATCACTTTCACCTCGTCAGCCGGAATAATCTGACGAATACCTGCCTCCACTTCTTTAAAAACCCGCTCTGTTTCTTCGAGACGGCTGCCCTTAGGGGCGATTATGTGAATTCTCATTTGACCGCCGTCCACGGCTGGGAAGAAATCTTCGCCCACGAAAGGAATCAGCGAGAGACAGCAGGTGTAAGCAATAAGAAAACCGGCGACGACTAAGCGCGGGTGCGCGAGCGCTTTGTCCAGTGTGCCGTGATAACTATCTCTGAGTTTGTTGAAATGACTATCGATCCAGTTGTAGATTCTGCCAAAGAAGCTGGGTTTCTTGTGAGCATCTTCCTCTGAATGTTCGTGGAGCAAATATCGCGCCATCACCGGCACCAATGTCCGTGAGAGAAAGTAAGAGGCAAGCATGGCGAAAACAACTGCCATGGCCAGAGGCACGAACAGCGACCGTGCCGGCTCCGTCAATAGAGTAACCGGCACGAATACGATACAGATTGAAAGAGTCGAAACAAAGGCAGGGGTGGCGATTTGGGAGGCCCCATCAAGGATCGCCTGGATGATCGGTTTGTGCATCGCCAGGTTTCTGTGAATATTTTCTACTTCGACTGTGGCATCGTCGACCAGCATCCCGACTGCCAGTGAAAGGCCGCCCAGGGTCATCGTGTTCAGCGTCTGGCCGGTGGCATTCAAGCAGATGATCGAAGCGAGGATCGAAAGCGGAATCGAAATCACCACAATCAATGTGCTGCGCCAGCTGCCAAGAATTGCCAGCATCAGGATGCCGGTCAGGGATGCCGCTGTGGTTGCTTCGCTGACAACCTGCTGAATAGCAGCCTTGACGAAAATTGATTGGTCAGTGAGAATCTCAATTTTCAAACTCGGTGGTAAAGTTGCAAGCAGATCCGGGAGCGCCTTTTTGAGGTTGTCGACCACGGTCAGTGTTGATGCACCGCCTGAACGCAGCACATTCAGCATCGTCGAGCGACGACCGTTCTGATTGACGATGTTTGTTTGCGTGGCGAAACCATCGTGAATGTTACCTACGTCTTTGAAATAGATGGTGGCATTCCCGACTTGCTTGATCGGGTACATGTTCAGCTCTTCTAACGTTTGAGGACTGCTGTTCATTCGCACCGGATACTCTCTGGTGCCTATCTTGGCCGTGCCCGACGGCAGAATCAAATTTTGCAAATTGAGAGCGTTGGTGACATCGTTGGGCGTGAGACCTTTGGCATTGAGCAGATTCGTATTGATATCAACCATGACTTGACGTTGTTTGCCGCCGTACGGAAGAGGAATCGAGCAACCGCCGGCGGTGGCAAGGCGAGGGCGAATGAAACTCAAGCCGAAGTCATAGAGCTCGGCTTCTGAAAGCTTGTTGCTGCCCACGCCCAGTTGCAATACCGGCACGTCTGAGGTGCTGAAAGCCGTGACCAATGGTGGCGTGATGCCGGGGGGCAGAATGCGCAAAACGGTCTGATTGACGGAGCTCATGAGAGCGACGGCTTTGCCGACATCGGCTCCCTGGCGCAGATAGACTTTAATCACGCCGATGCCATTGAGCGATGCCGACTCGAGATGCTCGATTTCGCTGGTCACGGTGGTCATTGCCCGTTCAGAAATACTGACGATCCGATTTTGCATTTCCTCAGGTGGCAGTCCGGTATAGCCCCAGATCACGCTCACGACTGGCAAGTTGATGGACGGGAAAATGTCCACAGGCATGCGCGTAATCGAGAGTACTCCGAGCAAGGCGATCAACATCGAAACCACGACGAAGGTGTAGGGTCTTCGAATCGCCAATTCCACAATCCACATGAGATACTCCGGTTAGCTTTGATGAACAGCTGGAAATCGCGGCGGCAACTATAAATTTCTGACTATGCCTGCGATAATCCTACTTTACAAACAGTTTGCCAGTGCATCCAATACAGATTACTAATCAAAACGATTATGCAACGGAATGGTAGGAACTGAGAGGAGTTGGATTGGAGCTTCGTCACCTCCGGTATTTCATAAGAGCTGCGGAGCTTTTGCACTTTACAAGAGCGGCTGAATCTCTGTACATTTCGCAACCAAGTTTGTCTATCCACATTCAACAGCTCGAAGAAGAGCTGAAAACTAAATTGTTCGCTCGAGTCGGTCGCAGTGTGCATTTGACCGAGGCCGGTCAAGTTCTGTTAGTCCGTGCCAGGCGGGCGGTAGAGGAACTGGAAACCGCGGGCAAAGAAATTGAAGCCATGAGCGGACTCTTGCGCGGGAATTTGACGATTGCCACTGTGCCATTATTCGGCAGTAAAGTCTTACCAACCTGGATCGACGCTTTTTGCTTGCTGCATCCGAGTGTCCATGTAAAAGTAAGAGTCGCCCGGGCTGAAGATATCGAAAGCGGATTGCTCGCAGGCACTTTCGACCTGGGATTTTCGCTGGCGCCGCCTGAGCATTCTGAACTGTTTACCAAAGAGATTATGGCTGATCAAATCGTGCTAGTGGTTTCGAAAGATCATCCCTTAGCTAAAAAGAAAAAGCTTGTACCCGCTGATTTGGACACGGTTTCAATGGCTTTGCCCAGTCACAAGATTTCGTCCGTGAGGCTGATTGGCACCTATTTCGAAACAGTGGGAATTTCGCCTCACATAACAATTGAACAAGATGATGGTCACGCCCTTCTGGAGCTCGTCAAGCTAGGTGGGTTTGTGACGTTTCTGCCCCAACTTGCTCTGCGTTACGATCCAGATGTTTGTCTAATCGCCCTGCCAGAGCCCGGCATACCAATCCACTTTGCGGCGATGTGGACGCAACTGACAGCTGCTGCCAGCGCCTTTCTCGATATTTCCATCTATGACGGTGCCGCTCGCAGCCAATCTAAATAGTGAATGTAATTAAGTGAATGCTCTCTACTGAGCCCAGTTGTGTCCTGCGTAATATGTTAGCCACCCGGATACGGTGCTCACCAGGCAAAGCAAAAGCAATAGACCCGTGAGAATGCGCTGTGCGCGCACCCCGAAAGCGGAAAATCCTGCCAGCAGCATCGCCAAGATTGGCAGTTCGGATGGAAACAGGTATCGACCATGCGGACCAGAAACACCGGTCACTGTGACGTAAAGTACTGCCACTAAATTCAATACCACACAAGCTGCGAAGAATTCCCAGATGGCTTGATTGGTTGGTTGGTCAATTCGTTTGCCGTTTCGAACTGCGGACTGAAGCCATCCGACAATCGTTGTTATGAATAAAGCGAAGTAAATCAAATAAAGCGGCCGCCACAAATAGCGGTTCATAAAACCGAATAGTCCCCAGAAATCGAAGAAGACGAAACGCCAGTAGCTCACAGTTGCTATGGGCGGCCAGGGTTTCACGACTTTGCCGTCGACGACGGGCAAAGACGGTTCCCAGATTTTTACCATTGTCCGGGAGCCCAGGCAATCTCCGGCATACTCCAAATAATTGCGCAGGTACCACCATCCGCAAGTTACTGCTAGCGTGCCCACAAAAGTAGCCATAAGCTTGAAGGCTTCGAGCCTGCTCCGGCCCTCTAACTGGCAACTTCGCCACAAGGCAAAAAGAAATGCCGGAACCAGCGCTATGCTGTTGGCTTTAGACAGAGCCGCCCAGCCCATTAAAAATCCCAGGATGAAGATCTTTCGATAATCGGCTCCGGACCTGATCGCGCACACAACTATCAGTATGGATATTGAGCACAGAGATGTAACCAGACCGTCGGTGTTCGTGTATGAATGGGTAAAAATCAATTGCGGATGCAGCACTACCAGCAGTGGCAGAGCTAAGGCCAGAAAGCGATCTGTGAACAGTTGCTTGCCGAGCAAACAGGCAGCCAGAAGGGTGGGGTATCCCGCCACAAGCGTGCCGATGCGCGAGCCTAGCCTG
>CAJCHQ010000148.1 GCA_903970295.1 Bryobacterales bacterium | reverse complement strand
TGTCGCTCCAAAATGGCGCGAACATCACTGCAACTGATCTTTGAAGAACTGGATCACTCTTTCGGCCGCCTGTTTGGTCGGCTGACCCGCCTCGTCGATCAAGTCTGAGGTCAAAACCGAATGGGGAAATGGGTTTCCCTGCGGGTTGGCAAACCTATCCTCAATTTCGATGGCTTCGAAGCCGGATCCAAACTCTTCACGCAATCGTTGGAAACGAAGAGCCGGGCATGTGGGGTCATCTTTAAAGCGCAGACCGAGAATTTTCGCGCCTTCATTGATGCGCTGCTGAGCTGCTGTCAGTTCTTCTTTACTGGCATGCAATGCTGCCTGGCGCCCGGCACCCAAAGCGAAAGGCAAGGATGGTTGGCAAAGCACAGGTGCCATGAGAAATTCATCGACCATCATGGCAATGGCGAAATTGCCGGTCAAACACATGCCTATGGCGCCGACGCCGCGCCCACCCTGCGAAGAATAGGCTTTGCGGGCAAGAGCACGCAGCCAGTCGGTGATTGGGCTCGATTTGTTGGCAGCCCAAACGCTAAACTCACGGCTGATGCAGGCCCGAGCCATCTCGGACAGCGCGTACGGAATTGAAGGCGGCTTCATCGGCTGACCGAAGAGGTGCGGCAGATAAACCGTAAATCCGGCATCCACTACCCATTGGGCGAAGCGATGCACCTGTGGCGTGATCCCGGGTATCTCGTGGATGACGATCACGGCTGGACCGCGACCTGCTTTGTAAACGTCATGGGTGACGCCGCTGTAAGAAAATTGCTCTTTCGAAAATCCGGGGACCATATTTTTCTCGCTGATAGAGCGTAGATGATATCAGCGTTCGATCTGGATGAGCGGGAGGAAAATGTACAGATTTCACCCGAATCGCAAAAGGCTGCGCCAGTGGCACTGTTTCCAAAACAGGCTCTACAGCTGCCCGGCGACGTCCAATCGCATGACCGCTTCGGCTACAGTGCTTGCACCGGCAGCTAGCGCCTCAGGTTCAGCCCATTCTTCGGCTGCATGACTCTTGCCTTTTTTGCATGGGACAAAGACCATCGCTGCGGGGGCGACTCGCGCGAGAAAGACGGAATCATGACCGGCGCCGGATGCCATTTCTTTCGTGCTCAGTCCCAGACTCTGAGCACATTCATTTAGTAAAGAACGCAGGGTTTGATCGCAAATCGTCGGGCTGGTGTCGGAGTAGATACGGGCGGGTTCGCGTTGTACTCGGAGCTGCAAAGAGAGGGCGATGCTAGCGGCATCCAAAGTCTGGCAAAAATGTTCAACCAGGGCGCGGCTTTCGCCACGAGCTTCGACGACCAGACGGGCCGATTTTGGCACGACGTTAACGGCATTTGGTTGCACCTCGACGACGCCGGTTGTCGCCACGAAATGCCCTTCCTGACGAAGGGCCAGGCCATCCGCTAATCGCTTGGCTAGAACGATTGTCTCAGCCGCGGCCACGGCTGCATCACGACGCATGTGCATGGGCGTGGTGCCCGCGTGATCGGCTTCACCGTTGAAGACCAGTTCAAGTCGTCGAATGCCGACGATGGCGGTGACCAAGCCGATGTCGATCGCTTCTTGCTCGAGAATCGGACCTTGTTCGATATGCAATTCAAAGAATGCTTTGATGTCGTTTCGCCTGGCCTCTTCGATTTTGGTTGACACCCCTCCCACCGAATCAATCGCTTGAGCGAGAGTTTCTCCATCGGCTTTCGAATACGTGAGCATATTCGGCTCGAGCACTCCGGCCATGGCTCGACTGCCCAGACAAGAAAGTCCAAAATCATTGGCTTCTTCGCCAAGAAAATCCACTGCTTCTAAATTGTGGCGGGGCTTGTATCCCCGCTCTTTCAGCGTGCGCAAAACTTCGAGCGCAGCCAGAACTCCAGCAATACCATCGAATCGGCCGCCGCCAGGGACTGTGTCTGTATGCGAACCGATCATGATCGTGCCCAGTTCAGGTGAACTGCCCGCTAATCTGCCGATCAGGTTACCCGCCGTGTCTGTGCGAACTGCCAGACCCGCTTGATCGAATCTCTTTGCCAACCACTGGCGCCCAGCGTTGAACAAGGGAGAAAAAACTCGGCGAGTATATGGCTCATCCGACTCGGTGAACGCGGCCAGATCCATCAGATCTTGCCAAAAGCGATTTTGATCGACGAGCGGACTTGGGCGCGACTTTGTGGGCATGGGCAAATCCTTCTTTTGAGCCCTTATTTTAGCGAGAGTGCGATTCAGGAACAGATTAAATTGGGTATCTCTGAAGCACGCAGTTTTGCATCAGACAAGTTTTGAAATTTAACTGCGCACCATATGTAGTGCTAGCGTGTGGCGTGAGCGGTTTCTCGCTCAGTTACACGTGACTTCGGCCGAACGAATTGTCCAGTTCCTGGCTCTGCAACTTGTTTCGCTCCATCAAACACTTGTTGCCCACGCAGGAAAGTAGCCGCAGTGCGATATGACAATTCCATACCTTCGTAAGGACTCCAAGTCACTTTGTTATGACCGCTAGCCGAAGGATCATACTTGTAAGCGCTTGGTTTCATGACCGCGATGTCGGCATCTAAACCCACTTTGAGTGCGCCTTTGACGTGATCCATACGAAATAGTTTAGCCGGATTGACCGCAAGAAGGCGTGCTGCCCAAGTTAGACTCAAACCTCGTTTGTCCAGTTGGTGCAACAACAGTGGATAAAGCGCTTCCAGTCCCGGTGCGCCGGAAGAATTTTCGAGCATGTTTGTTTTGTCTTTGCGGTCGAGAGACCAGCTGACGTGGTCGGTCGAAACGACCGTGATATTCCCCTTTGCCAGATGTTGCCAGAGCGCTTCCACTTGAGCTCTCGGGCGGATCGGTGGATTGACTTTGGCTTTGCCAATCAATTTCGAGACGCTGTTTTCTTCATCCAATATCAAGTAATGGATGCATGCTTCTATCGTGGTATCGAAACCTTGTTGGCGATAACTGGCGCACAAGTCGTAACCACGAGCGATCGAACAATGCACGATGTGCGCTGAACATCCAGTCGCTGCCCCAATTTCGTAAACTTCTGCAGTGGCGAGCGCCTCCGTAATTGGTGGACGGCTGAGACCATGCGCTCTGTAATCTGTGATTCCCTCAGCTTTCACTTTGGCGATGCAGGCTCGCACCATTTCATCATTTTCATTGTGCACTCCCGCCATCAGACCATGGGCGGCGATTGCTGAGAAACATTCGTACATTATGTGTGGAGGTATGCGCGGAAAACGCTCGGGATCGGTGCCGAAAGTCGAAAATTTAAATGCAGCTGCACCGGCTTCAACCATTTCATCGATGTATCTAGCACCGTCATTGGGATGTACGGTTCCGAACAGCGCAAAATCAACTCGGGCTTGAGCGCCGGCTTCTGCCGCCTTCTGCTTGATACGGCTGCCATTGCAAATCAGCATACCATCGTCATACGGCATATCGACGATTGTGGTAACGCCACCAGCCGCGGCCGAGCGCGTCGACCAGATGAAGTCTTCCTGGTTCTTCTGACTGCAGCTGTGAGTCTGCGAATCGATTGCACCCGGCAGCACAAGACAGCCGGCGAAGTCGTGATTGACCTTAGCTTTCGGTGCTGCGCCTTCGCCGACCAAGGAGACCTTGCCGTCTCTGACTGCCACGAACCCAGACTCGATGATGAGGTCTTCGAGCACAACTTTGCCACTGATTACGAGATCGAAATCGCTCATCCTAACCTCCGCTGGTCATATATTTCACTCAACGTTGATTGTACAAGTCTCGCCTTGAACCACGTTGATTTTCAGCATCGGTGTTGCGGCAATTGTGACCATGCTAGTCATGGCGGGCTATGTGGGAATGAATTTCTCCATGGCCAGCATTGTTGCGCGCATCCCCACCGCGTTAGTAGTGTCCAAGATCGGTGAATTCTCGCAAGAAATGATGGCTCGAGTCGATCAGTGTATTTCGGATCAAGGACAGGAACCATAAGGTCGTCACTTCTATCGTGGAAGCAGCCTAGATTATTCTGACCACGTCGCTTAAGATGGAATCAAGTCGGGCGACGCCTAAAAGACATCGCTTTAAGGTGGGTCGCCGGGTAGCCTTAAATAACTTGCTCTGTAGCTTCCTTACACAGAGGAATCGGCCGTGCCCAGAGTCGTAATTGAAGACCAGGTCAGAGACTTCTGCGTATGCCTCACTCCACCAATTACGGAGAATGAGCTCTTCGAATGCTTTTCAAATCAACCCGAAGTCGACAAACACTCGGATAAGCTGCAACCATTCACTGCAAAAACCGCAGCGGGCAGAACTCTGCAAATTTCTTTTCGCTACTGCACTTGGACGGACGAATTCGTCGTCCTTAAAGCAGCAGATGCCCCGCACAAACAAAGTCATAACGTTACAACACAAGTGCCACCGGATGAAGTATTGCAAATTGCTGAGCGGTATGTCGGTTTGGCTCTGAACTAATTCCCTATTTTGTACAGCACATAGCCGTTTCAGCGATCAATCTATGAAAGATCACGTGCTAGCTAAAATGGAATACCTGAACGACATCGAAAAGCAAGGACGCTGTCATTTCTGCAAGCGCTAACCGCGATCGCCGCGATTTCTAATGCAAATAGCTGAGCGGATTATTCGGCTTGCCGTTGACGCGCACTTCGAAGTGTAAGTGCGGTCCCGTCGAGAAGCCCGTCGTGCCTTCGTAACCGACGATATCGCCTTTGGCGATATTTTGATCTACGGCCACATTTGTTTTGGACATGTGAGCGTACAGAGTGGCCATGCCTTTGCCGTGGCTGACGATCACGACTTTGCCGTAGCCACCGTACCAACCGGTGTACAACACATTGCCACTGTCAGCGGCGCGAATCGCCGAATGATTGGGACCGGCGAGGTCGACGCCGGTGTGGAATTTGCGCACTCCGAATATAGGATGCCTGCGCCAGCCGAAAGGAGATGTGACAGGTGCACTGATTGGCATGGCCAGATTGCCGCTGCCCGTCGTCATATTCTTGTTCGAGCTGCGATGCGATGTTTCCATCTGCTGAATCTGTGATTCGAGCTGATGAGATTCATTCTCCAATTGCCGCTCGGCTTGTTCATAAAATGCTTGCTGTGTCTTTAGCTTGTTGGCAACTTGCTCCTGGTCGAATTTCTCGCGAGCAATTGCCATCGCTTTCTTGGCGAATTCGGAAATCAAACTGCCAAGCTGATTGCGTTCCTGTCCGAGCACGCTCTTATTCTGCTGAAGCGATTCGGCTTTTGCTCTCAAATCTGCCAGCAAGCGCTTATCCAGTTCGGCCACACGTTCTTGAAAGTAAAAACGATCGAGCAATGATTGTAATGAATCGACCTGGCACATCATCTCGAGAAAAGAAATTCTTTGTCCCTCGAAAATCTCACGTAAGCGCTTGGCTGCTTCGGTTGAGAGGTCTTCCTGGGTCTCGTGGGTTTGCTCGATTTTGGCTTGGGTCTGTTCGATCTTGGTATCAGTTTTGACTAACTTCTTTTTGTGCTCGTCCAGGACCACCGTGGTCTTGGTCAATTTCTTGTCGATTTCGCGGATGTGCTGTTTGACCGCTTCGTGTTTTTTGCGCAGTTCGAATGCGCGCTTCTGATATTCCTGGCGCTTCTTTTCGATCTGCAAAAGCCGTGAGTGCGCATCTTCGTGGGAGCCATCGACGGTCATAGCGATGGCAGGGTGTGCTATCGCGGTTGTTCCGATCGATGCTTGCAGGCAGACGGTGAGCGCGATCAGCGCCAGGCTCATTGATAGTTTTTGGCGTGGTCCTAAAATCAAACCAGGACGACTCGCTTGTCAGTAAGGGCTACCAGGACAAGAGTTTACCACCGATCAAAGTCTCCAATCGTCGTCTAAAACTCCCTTAAGCCTCAATGGCTGCGGCGAAATATCCACTTGCCATCCCTTCCTGCATACAGGCAATATCCGCCGGTAATGATGCGCAATATTGTTACCAGATGAATATTCGATAATCTGAGCATATTGGAGTTCGGGTCCAGATGGTCGTAGGCGTCAAACACAAGTACCGGAGAGACGCCTATATCGCGCCGCCGCACCCTAAGTTATAATTTTGCTACATTGCTCCATCACTCACGTCGCGGCAATGCAGCGCCATGATGGTCTTGGCGATCAAGTCTCTTCAAACTTGCGGTGAATCATGTTGAAACAATTAGACCGTTATCCGTTGTCCATTAAAGGTGCCAAGGCCGGTAGCTCGATGGAAGTGCGCAGTCCCTTTTCCGGCGACGTCATCGCCGAGGTCGGATTAGCCGACGAACATGCCATCGACCTGGCACTGACCGTGAGCACCCAAGTTTTCCACGACGTGATGAAAAAGATGCCTGCCTACAAACGGGCGGAAATTCTCGCGAAGACAGCGGCATTGCTTCTAGAAAGAAAAGAAGATTTCGCCCGGACGATTGCTCTCGAGGGTGGCAAACCAATTAAAGACGCCCGCGTCGAGGTTGCTCGCGCCGCCAATACATTCTCGATTGCCAGCCGTGAAGCAGTGCGCCTGGAAGGAGAACAACTGCCAATGGACTTGGCGGCAGGCAGCGAATATCGCGTCGGCATCGTTATGCGCGAACCGATTGGCGTGGTGGCGGCGATTACTCCCTTCAATTTTCCGCTCAATCTGGTCGCACATAAATTGGCTCCGGCGTTTGCAGCCGGTAACACAGTAGTCCTCAAACCTGCGTCCTCAACGCCCATTGCCAGCTTCAAATTGGCGGCGGTGTTGGCTGAAGCTGGGCTGCCTGAAGGTGCACTGCAGATAGTGCCCTGCCGTGGTGCCCAGGGCAATGCCCTGGTCAAGGATGTGCGCGTGGCATTAGTCAGTTTCACTGGTAGCCCGGAAGTCGGCTGGAAAATGCGTGGCGAGATTCATGCCGGCACTCGCATGGCTCTTGAGCTTGGTGGCAATGCAGCTCTAGTTGTTCACGATGACGCTGACATCGATCTGGCGGCGAAAGCTGCCACCAGGGGCGGTTATGGGCACGCTGGTCAGACCTGCATTTCGGTGCAGCGAGTTT
>CAJCHQ010000147.1 GCA_903970295.1 Bryobacterales bacterium | reverse complement strand
CCATATTGCTGGTCGTCCAGCTGCCTGAGTGTTTGCGAAATCGACAAAGCGGATCGGCGAGGTAATAAAAATCTCCGTGCTCCAGTGACTGATACGTGAAGTCTAAATCACCGATTTGATGAAATGCTTCGTCAAAACCGGCCGTGGTGAGGTGCCGGCGAAACATCTGGCAGACTGGCTCGCCAAGCCAATTGACCTGCTCTTTCAGGGTTGAGACAATCGCCTCTTTGCCCGAAATCAATTGATCTTCTGCGAAAGGGCGGGTCATTCTTATCTCAATTTCGGTTTGAGCCTTGATCGGTTTTTCCTGCGCATCCATCCAGGCTCTGGCACACATCACAACCGTGACATTTTTATTTGACTGCAGAACAGAAATCATGCGTTCGAGCAATTGTGGTTCGAAAATATCGTCTTGTGCGAAAAGCTTTATATATTGGCCGGATGCCGCATTCAGGCAGGCATTGTAGTTTGGATAATGGCCGAGGTTTTTATCATTCGTCCAGGCTTTTATGCGAGGATCTCGCTGGGCGTAAGTTTCCATAATTGCTGCCGAATCGTCGGTCGAACAATCATTGGCGATCAACAATTCGAAGTCCTGGCAAGTTTGAGCAAGCACGCTTTCGAGCGCCGCCGGCAAGTAGCGCGAGCCATTATAGACAGGTAAGCAAACTGACACTTTGGGATGCGCTGTCAAAGCCTATGTCCTCTCCTTGTTGGCTTTGGCACCAGCAGCGTTTATCGCTTTGAATGCGGTACGCAAAGGCGTCGTCATTTTCCAGGAACGACTTTTAATCAGGGTGGCGATCGTGTCCTCCAGGCGGTTACGCTCCACTTCCCATTCACGTTTCAAAGCCACTCTTTCAGATAGGAGTTGGCCCAAAATCAGCATGCCCCGAAAAGTGAGTTCCTTGAATCCCGCCAGTTCTTCCAATAATTCTTCGGGAGTGCCGTTGGTTTCAGCGAGCAAATGTTCAAGCGTAAATTCCTGGCGGTCGAAAAGATACTTCATGTGTGAGGCAATGTTTTCAACGCAAATTTCAGCGAAGGCTTCTTCGGTGATGCCATGACTGAGCAAAAAGTCTTTGTATTTACGACCCAGTAAAAGCATGTCGAGGGCATAACGCATGCCCCTGGCGTTGCGGCTGGTAGTGCTGCCGCCATGTCGGCGGAAGCTACACAACGGTTCACTGAGATAGAGGAATTTTTTACCGAGGATGATCCGGTGCCAATAATCGATGTCGCCTAGATGATAGAGCCTGGTATCAAAGCCATCACCGACCAGATTTCGGGGAAACATAACTGTACTGGGTTCACCGATTCCATTGCTGACTCTCAACAGGTCGTCGCGCACTTTGAGAGAACCGTCGACAACACTTGTTGCCGCGTATTCGCGCATGATTTTTTGTTGCACACCGTTTTTGTCTACGATCGAGCGCGCACAGGCGACCAAAACAACATCCTTATGTTCTCTAAATGAATCAAGCATGCGCTCGATCAATGTTGGTGCAAAAATATCGTCCTGAGCAAACAATTTGATAAACTGGCCAGACGCGCGTCGCATGCATTCGTTGTAGTTACCGAACAAACCTTTATTCGACTCATTCTTCCAATAAACAATCCGGGCATCTTGTTTCGCGTAGGCACCAGCTATTTCTTCTGAGTTGTCTTTTGACACATCATCAGCGATCAACAGCTCAAAGTCCTGAGCCGTCTGGGCGAGGGCGCTTTCAATCGCCTGAGCGAGATAGTCGGCTCCGTTATACACAGGCAAACAGATAGAAACTGCTGGCGAAGTTTTGACCAAAATATTGAGCCACTGGCAAGAGGAAAGATAGCTATGAACGGCCCAAAAGCATACAACCAAGAGCTCGATCGTTAGACATGGGCTTCGTCAAGCGGCTGGCACCAGTTAAGAAGCGCTTAACCTGCCTTCACTGGCGCTTCACTATTATAAGGGTGACATAAGGGTCCGCGCTAGGTCCCATCATATTTGCTGATCTTTTGATTGAGCAATTCAGTTTGTTGCGGCAAAAAATGACTAACTCCTGAAATTTGCCACAGTTTCGCTCCGACTTTGGCCGCGAACAGTCGAGGTCGTTTGGCAGCGAGCCTCAGCCAGTGCGCGACTCGATGCCGATATGAGACTCGATAGAGCAATTCGTGCAGACTCGACTCAAGTGTAAGGCAAATCTCTTTTAAATCGCCGACAGCCTTGTGTGGATCGTGGCTGTATAGACGTGTTCTTTGTGCATTATGAAAGCTCAGGCAAGCTTCTTTATAAAGCTCCACAGTATCCTGCGCGATTGTTTTTCTCTGGAATTTATTCAACACTCTTTGCCGGGCATTAATGCCAAGTCTAATTCGCAGTTGCTCATCTTTGAGCAATGAGATAATGGACTGAGCCAGTACATCCACGTTTTTAGCCGGTACGACCAGACCGGAAATGCCGTGCTCCAGATATTCTTTCGCGCCGCCAGCATCACTTGTGATTACCGGAATACCGCAAGACATGGCTTCCAAGCAGGAGTATGGAGAGTTATCGTAAGCCGATGGCACGACGCAGATGTCGGCTTTACGGTAATAAGTGGGTAGCTCCTGCAGGGGCACTCGGCCTGTGAAAGTGACATTTTTTAGAACTCTGGCGGTTGCCAGCGACCTTTTCAAGTTCTTCAGCATCGACTGACCACCTTCACCATATCTGGTATCATCGCCGACGATTATGAACTGAGCGCCAGGAATTTCCCGGCAAACTTGAGGCACAGCTTCGATCAACAAGTCAATGCCTTTTCTTTCTTCCAGGCGGCCGACAAACAACACATTCGACACGGGGGTGGAGTCGATTGTGTTCGCGGGATTACGCGCATTGTGGCG
>CAJCHQ010000146.1 GCA_903970295.1 Bryobacterales bacterium | reverse complement strand
GCTAACAAGGCGAGAAGAACAGTCAGTCTTTTGGATTTCATATTGTCCCTTTTTCGCACTAATTGTTGGCAGGCTGAACGCGAGTAATTGTCAGTTCCGGAGTGTCTGGCAATGGCGCGCCGCCCAGGGTGCGTCCGGTCGACTTCCAGGCGAACGTATTTTCGTCGATTTTATGCAAAACATACGTGGCACCATTGGGAGTGCCATCGGGCTGAATACCATGAGCACTTTCGATCCAAAAACTTCCATCTTTGAACCACTGGCCGTAGCCGTAACCACCCATTGAATCGAAGTGCCATGAGATCAGGCGACGACTGACTGGATTGAAACCAATGATTTGCATTTCCCCAGTCGAGCTTTCGCCCGCTAACGCTGAACCGAACAAGCAATGGATAAACTTGTTTTGAGCCTTCCAATCGGCTTTGAGCTTTACACCTGAATTGGTATTACCTTTGACGCTCCAGTCACCAATTAACCAGCCAAGATCTTGCAGAGTTTCGCTCTCGGTGCTGGGCAGGCAATCAGTTTCAGATACGGATGCCATCTGCCATTTGCCGTTTTCTTTAACGTGCACGACTGTGTATCTGGTCATGCTACCGATCGCACGACCATGCAATAGTTTAGCGGTGCCCTCCTCGATCGCAACATTTTCGGCCGGGAATTTTATCGACTGAATATTGATCTCCATTGGTTGACTGCCGGGAACTTTGAAAAAGGAGGTGAGTAGTCCTTGAATCGCCGGTCGACCGTTATAGTTGTGTCCGCTGCTGTCGGTAAAAGTGCCGTCGATAGCCCACATATTCGCGAGCGAGGCAACGTCGCCAGCGCTGAATGCTTTGGCATATTCTTTCGCCTGTTCGCGAATCGCTGCTTCGTCGTCGTGGTGTGCAGAAGTAGTGTTGGAGGAATCACTTTCGGCTGCATTCAAAGGAGAGCTAGATATCGTTTGCAGTGCCAAGATGGCGAACGCGATCGCCGCTATTCTTTTCAGTGTTGTCATTGCTTATTTAGCAGCCCCATCTTTTCGGTTTGAACTAATGCTAATCCACTGACATCGTTCCCGGCTGCTCATTTTGCTGTTGAAATACAGCCTGAAGTCTGAACGTCGCAAACTGCCCGATACCTATCTATCCATAATTCGCCGATATCGGTAAAACTTTTAAACAGACCGATATCGACGAATTACAGATAAATAGGGCGGATTCAAAATTAGTGTCAGAATTTTCGGCTGTCTTTCGTAAATTGCAAAAATTCTATTGAACTTTTTGGCAAGTCATAACGTTCAAATATGTAGGACCTTGAGAGGACTACATGGCTACAGATCCATCTGAATCTGATCAAAACAACGACCCGTCGGAAAACGAGGGCGATGAAGTCGATAAGGCCTTCGCAGAATTCAATGCGCGGTTCCCGGACAAAGATGATGTCGAGGCGTTCGTCAGGGAGATGTTCCGCGCAACAAAAGGCAAATTTCGGATCAGGTGCAAATACTGCGGCCGCCGCAAATTCAAATTTCTGCCCGGGGGAAGAGTTTTAAGATGCAACAGATGCAAGAAGGATACGTGGATAACTGCTGACACGCTCTACAAAAATGTAAAGCATGTTCGGGCCTGGGTTGCGGCAATCTGGTTCCTCGAACGTGGTGTTGCCGTCAGCAGGAATCGATTCTCAAAATTACTCGAAATTGCTTATTCGACAGCGTGGGAGATGTTCAAAAGACTTGCCATTGTGATTCAAAGCCAAATGAGCATGAAGGCATTGTTGGTGCCGTCCGCATATTTCCAAAGAGCAATTACCAAACGCAGTCGCTTAACACCGGGGCGAGAACATCCATTTGACGAGGAGGCAGAAGCAGAACGACTGGAAGCTGCTTGGGCGGAAGGCACTGGTCAGCCGGCAGCCTATCTTCAGGATGTCTCAAAATCTCCACCGGCTGCGAATTCTACAGCTATAAACATTAAATCGAACGAACGCACAAGAGCGAAGTCTCAAAGACCAGAAGTTTCTGCGTCTGTCTTTGACCATCTATCACAATTGGAAATAGAAATTTACGAAATGCTGGGCAACAAGCCGCTGAAGATTGAACTTCTACGCGAGCGCACTGGAAAACCAGCACGCGAAATATTATCAGCTATTTCGATGCTTGAAATTCAGGGGCTGATAAACAAGGTGGACAATGGATACGTTCGAGCGCAGACAGCTCAAACAAAGCCAGATTTGCCCGCACTTTCTTCTGAGGATTTCATGACTATTGCAGCCTGTATAGAGTTCGTGCACGGCACTTTCCATGGAATTAGCCGAAAATATTTGCAACTATTTTTAGCCGAGTACTGGTGCCTTATGGATAGGGCGAGATGGAAAATCGATTCGCTGCTTACGCTGTGCCAGCGCTTTCGCGTCATTCCTTATCAGGAAATCCAAGCCTTTGAGTCTCCGCTTGTGCTCATGATGAAGCTTGAGTCCTAATGAGTACGTTTGCCAAAGTGACGACGTATCGTTTGCTGCCGGCCTGCAACTGCGCGGCAGAGCATTCGCTCTTATCTGAAAGTTATTTGGGTGAATTACTTTATCGGAACTACTTCGCAAGCATCAATTGCCGAAGTGATGATCACTTGTCTCACGACATCAAAACATTCCTCACTTTTTGATCTTTCAGTTTCCAGATGGCACCGTCGGTCAGGAAGTGATGGATGTTCACGGTTGCGAAAATGGTGGCAAATGCCAGCGTGTAATTGAATCCGAACTCTTGCAGTAAGCGTGGCACAGCGACATACACAAACATTGCCGAGATGAATAAGAAACCGTAGTATCTGATCCCGGACGATTGCCCAATCAGGTCCGTCAGTTTAAGAGATTTAAGGCTCTCGCCCTCTGTGTTTCGCTTGAGATGATAATGTGCACTCACAATTAAATACTGACTACCGTGATAAAACGCCGGTACAAAAATCCAGAGAATTTGACTGGGTAGTTGCCCGATAGTAAATATCAAAACACCTGTCACTATGGTCATACAGGCTGGAAGAGGCAAGTCTGCCCCTCTGTGAAAGCTTTTTTGGCGATCAGTCCGGCAAATGTCACTGCCGAGAGTGCGAGTAAGACGGTGCAACTTTGCAAAACCCATTCCGGCAGAGGTCCCCACATAGGCAGTTTTTGAGCAAGAAAACCGTTTACGCTCCATTCGTAGTAAGTTAGTTGTCTGACCATGGCAAAAGCAGCTGTCACGTTCATGAGCAGTGCGAGCGCATTGCGCTCTATTGACGACAGTTTGTATCCACCTCGATAGCAATACATTAGAGCAAAGCCGTAGGTTTGTGATGTGAAGTGTTGGACTACCCATAGCAAATAGATTTTGGTCAAGACCGGTGTGACGCCTGGTATCAGAAGACCAGCAAGCGCTGCTGCTGCGCATATCAGAGCGGCCCAGTGCGTCCAGGGAGCGAGTAGTCGCCTTGTTTGTGGCGTGCGATAGACGCGAGTCAACGTTGCCGTTACATGTGGTTCACTGAATAGGTGGGCGCCGACAATTGCGATAACCGCCATTGTTTGCACAATTGGTTGCGGTCCGCTCGTGCCATTGAATAAATAGCTCACCAAAAACAGTAGCCAGACAATCCCGCCACAACAAAACAAAGTGTCAAGAACCGGATTGAGCAACCAAACAGATTGTTTGGAATGGTTGGCAGTCTGCCTAAGCAGACTGCCTTCACCACTCACATTCTCATCTGATGCTTGCGAGCTCTCGTGACCGTTCGTCAGTTCTGTCTGCACTCTTAGGGCAGCCGAAGTTGACATATGCGTTGCTCCTGCGTTGATTGGGGTAGTTTGGATGTACCGGCTGACGGATGGATTCAGTGGTATCGTGGGAGGTGGCTCTAAGTCTCGCATCTAAAGCAGCTTCCAAGCTTGCTTCCAGGCTTGCTTCGCCACTACATTCGATGCTGGCCTCGCCACTAGCTTCGATGCTGGCTTTCTTGGCTGCGCCTTTTTTGTATGCTTGCATCAGGAGACCTGCTGATTTGTACAAGCTACGGGCGGCGACGGAAATTACATAACCGATGGCGAACAATATCGATCCGATGATGGCAATGGTATCCAGAGGCGCCGGCAATAGCACCGAAACGAACGGCACTGAACAAATGGCAATGAAGTTTAGGACGCTGAAGCCGAATCTTCGTGGTCCCGCAGGCAGACATGCGCAAGTAATTACAAGCAGCGCGAAGGCGCCGAACCACCCAAGCACAGTTTGTATGCTGAGGCTATCCCGCATTGCTTCAGCGATATAGACTGTCGCTATGCTACCTCCACAACCCACACGCACGGCTGAGGATTCATTCATTTTGTTCAGATCAACGATGGCGCCAGTACCAGTGACTATTTCGTAATCGCCGTGTGGTCGGCTGGCCAAAAGCAATTGAGCACTCGTGGTTGTCTTGCTGAGCGTTTTGTGATCTGTGATGCTCGTCAAGGCGCTGCCGATGGAAGCTAATAATACAAGCGAGAAACAAGCAGCAGTGAGACTGCCGCATTTTTTATGCATAGCGCGTACCTCATTTTAAAAGTTTGCTGTCAGCATGTGGACAGCCCGAGCCGGGACGTTGGCTCGGCTGGTAATTCTTTCGGCCCTTCCAGAATTGTGCTCCGATAAGTGTTCTCTGTGACGGGGGAAAACCCTAAATCTCGAGAGGGAAGACACCGCATTCTATTTTCTGTGTGCTCGTGCAGGCGAACCAATTAGGTTACAACTCGTTCCTGGTTTCTCGCTCCTTCATTGGATTTGTTCGTCTCAGCTTGGTCTTCTGATGTCGGCTGAAGGGTTGCTTCGGATTCAGAGGCGACCATCATTAGATGCGATAGCGAGCTAGTGACTGCTGCATTCAGTCGATGTGATAGGGGTTTCTGACTACCGCAGTCAGTTCGAGCGATTGGGTTTTGTTGTCGGCTGCCGGCTTGACGACTGGGTGATTCCGGTTAGCCACTGATCGCGCCAGATCGTGAAACAAGCTCTGCCAATAACGCGATCCTGGTCGAGAAAACCCCAAACGTGGCTATCGCCGCTGTTGTTGTGATTGTCACCCATCATGAACAATTGATGTGGTGGCACAACGATCGGAGCACTATTGTCAGCAAATGGTTGTACATAGGAACCGGTCATGGCGATGCCGCCAATGTCGCCTAGAGTATGCAAATTATAATTTGGCTTTGGTATGTCACTGGCTTCGGAGACTAGTTTGTCGTTGACGAAAATGCCGACGCCTTTTCGCACCTCGATTCTATCGCCAGGCAACCCGACTACTCTTTTAATAAATGCGGGCGGCTTTTCGGGAATCAATGGAATTATGTTCAAAATTGAGTTGGTATCAACCATGCCGGTTTCAATTTTTGGCGGATAGAAAACAAGTATGTCACCACGCTCGATCGATCTGCCCAGAATTCGCGATGATAACTTCTCGACGATTATTCGATCGTTGATTTGCAAGGTGGGCAGCATTGAGCCAGATGGAATCACGCGGGCTTCTGCAATGGCTCCGCGCACGAACAAGAAACAGGCAATCGCCGGCATCCAGAATCTGACGAAGTCCAACAACATCTCGCGCCAATTGCCATCAGCATCCTTTTTCTGCGCGCTCACAGTCATTGATTCACCCCTGCCTAAAGACCCTGCAGTTTAGCTTTCTAGCACATTTCGACGGCTTTTGCTTGAACTCTGTGACACTCCTGTAACTGATTATTAGTAAGCTCTTCACTGGTTTACTAGGTTTCTCTTTTGGCGGTGGTGATGCATCTTTGAAGAAAGGGGCCCGCTCGGAGTTCAGTCAATCAGATATGGGGCATTCTTTTTATGGTCACGGGTATGCTCATGGGTATGGTCACGGAAAATTTCTGGGTTCGATGCCGTCGTCCTCGCCGATGTCCGCTCCAGAACCGTTGCCGGCATCAAATTCGATGTCAGTGCCACATCGAGAGATGAACAGTCAGGATTTGCTTCCTTTGTTGAGGAATGAATGTCCGACTTGTGGCATGCATTTCGAAGAAATGTCTTTGGTTTGTCCAAAAGATGGCACCGTCTTGATCGAAGAGCCTAAGATTGGCACCACACTCTTTGGTTGCTATTCTTATCGCTCATTGCTCGGAGCTGGCGGCTCTGGAGTGGTTTTCAAAGCCCAACATCAAATCTTAGATTTCCCTGTTGCAATCAAAGTCTTGACGCAAAATCATAATGCGCTTGCTGTGCGGCGTTTCCAGCAAGAAGCTAAAGCGGCGTGTCTACTTCAGCATGAGAATATCGTCTATGTCCGCGAGTTTGGCATAAGCGAAACCGGGCATCCTTACATGGTGATGGAGTATTTGAACGGTGAGAGCCTGGCTAAGGCAATTGAACGCAAAGGTTCGCTCGATCTAATTGAAACCAATAATGTATTTGCCGGTGTTTGCAAAGGCATGTCCTATGCTCATCGAAAAGGCGTAGTTCACCGCGACCTAAAACCGAGCAATATAGTCCTTGTCCATGACCAAGATAGTTTTACGCCGAAGGTTGTCGATTTTGGCATAGCTAAGATTATCGAGGGCCGAAAGGATGGCGCCAACCTTACTCGCACAGGTGAAATCTTTGGTTCTCCGATGTACATGAGTCCAGAGCAGGCTCTGGGCAAATCCGTCGACCCGCGCGCAGACGTTTATGCGGCTGGTTGTGTTTTGTTCAATGCATTGACAGGGCAGCCACCGTTTGCGGCTGATTCAGCGATGGAAATCTTAATCCGGCATGTCAACGACAAGCCACCTACGCTAGCTGAAGCAGCGCATGGCAAGCCGTTCCCTGGGCAATTGGAAAAAGTGGTAGCGAAGGCTTTGGCAAAAAATCCGGCTGATCGGCAGCCTAATTTCAATCAATTCGCGGCCGAATTGTCGCAAGCGATTCACAGCAAACCGGTTTTGGTGCTGACCAGCAAAGCACCAACCGTAATTAATACTTTGAATAAGGCGATTATTATAATGCTGGTTGCCGGTATTGCTATTGGTATTGGTATGGCAGTGACCAGTCAATTTAGCTTCCAGGATGCGGCAGATCAGCCAAAAGTGGTGACAACCACACCGATGGTCAACACAGAAGATTTGACTCCTCTGGCTGAACTCAATC
>CAJCHQ010000145.1 GCA_903970295.1 Bryobacterales bacterium | reverse complement strand
ATTCGCGGCCTGCGCTGCCCCACAGAAGCCAAGAGCGGCTACTAAACCAGTTATCAGTTGTTTATTTTGCATCGGTTCTTCTCCAACGATCTAGAATTCAAGCATCAATCTTAGCCTAGACCGTCCAGTCCAAAATTAAATATAGCGAGGTATTAAGCATTAATCATTAATGCCTTGCATCAAACGTCTGTATTTATCGCAAACTGGATGGATGACGCCCAATGACCAAACTAAACACAAGCAACCGGGCAAGAAAGGATTTGCAGAAGGCGGCTCTTTGAGTCGCAACTGGCGCAGCGCTGAGATTAGGCGCTCGAAGATCGCGGAATCTGCCGGACGTTGCTTCCTTAGATACGGCTTTGCTGAAACGACGCTCGACCAAATTGCGGCCGAGAGCGGAATCGTCAAGCAGACCATCTATAACTATTTCGAAACCAAGGAATTGCTTTTCAAAGCAACCGTCGAGTATTTGTTGGTCACTTTTTCGATCGAATTCGATACAGCCTGGTTTCAACTGGAAGTTGAGGAGTTTTTAGTCAAAGTCGCACAAATACAACTAGAAAAATTGCAAACAAAAGATATGACCGACTTTCTCCAACTAGCGGTCAAGGAGTCACGCACATTTCCAGAATTGCAGGACGT
This sequence comes from Bryobacterales bacterium, assembly GCA_903970295.1. The sequence goes on along the minus strand of CAJCHQ010000145.1, from coordinate 3,627 downwards.
GTACGCTGAATACGCTATTGAACCGATGGTCAATTTCATCTCCACGTACCTGACCTCCCGCACTGGCTGTGACAAAAGCATTGCCCGGACTTTCGCCTGGTGCTACAGAAACGCAATTACCGGCTACGGCACATTGTCGAATCTGGATGCACTGGTATCACATAAGCCGCCGGTTAAGAAGCTCTATTTGCGAATAGCGGCCAAACTATTCGCCGATGCGCTGGCAGCAGAAACGTTAGAGAAAAAGAACATTACTCAGCTCAGACCGGTAGAGCCTGTGCCGGAAGCTGACAGCGCCGAAGACGAATTAAGAAAATTCTTTTCCAACACAGCCAAAACTCGATTCTCTCGTAACCAAGCGGCCATACTTGCTGCGGCGGTAACAACTTTTTCGGCGCACGGTTTCGCAGACGCCAATATGGAGCAAGTCGCGATCGCGGCTGGCGTATCAAAACAAACTGTCTATACTCGTTTCAAAAGCAAGGATGAACTTTTTAAAGCGATGTGCCAGGAAACACTGCCCCGGCTGCAATCCACCTGGCTAGAAAACTCGAGTAGAGCAACTCAGAAGCCGACATTACATGAGCTCTGTCGAAAATTATTTGATGAAACAAGACGACCCTGGGTGCGCGATTTCTTTCAGGTTGTGATTGGCGAATCAAAAGCCTTTCCACAAGAAGCCAACCAGGCGATTCTCCATTTGTATGATTTCGGTCGTCAACCGATTGAAGAATATATTCGCGAACAACCAAATTGCCGGGAATCGGATTGCACATCTCTGTCGATTGCAGTACAAGGTGTTATTGGCAGCTATGTCTTGCTTCGGCACATTTACAAAGTTGGACGCAGTCCGCGTATAGACGAGCTCAACGTAATCGATTTCGTCGCACAGCTGATCGGTTCGTCGAAAAAATCGGGCAGAAGATTCACCGACGGAGCTCGAGGCGACGGAGCTCGAGGCGATGAAGCTCAGAGCGAGTAGGAGTGCGGTGACTTAATGCATTTCGATCGGCTTGTCGTTTTTCTTTTTTATTCCAGACGACAGGAAAAGTTATTTCCTCGTACGGAAAATTTTATGGAGCGCTGGGGTACGAACAGTAGGCGCGGGGGCAGGCACCAAAGGGCATCCATTATTAAGTGAAGTAATATTACATCAGCCTTTCGGGCATTTTCAATTCTGGAACTCCCGGTCCTGCAATGGCTTCCGGCTTAAGCAAATCTTAATATTTGCCTTTACAATTACTTGGATTAGTAGGAACAATCTCTCATTTCGAAGACCGCCACCCGCGATTTCATCTTCAGTTCCAAAATGCGCGCTTATCTCTCATAGACCAAATCATAGAAATTATCTTTCAATTGTTGAACTGTTATCGTGGTGACGCCATCATTTTTCGGACCACCGACGCCGTAAGAATCGCGGATTTGGACGGTGCCTCCGCCCTCGGTGCCTGGCTGGAAGCTAAGTACGGAAAAACCATGATTAACCGGAAACCCATCTCTGGTTGTACCTTCCTGAAGAGGTCCGCCCGATCCCACAGTGACGACTTTATGATTGCCACCATTCAGTGAGTTATTCAGAATCGTCACCAGATCACTTGTATTTGTATAAAGAAGCACTTTATCTTCAGCTTCGTGACCGGTCAAATTCTCGATTGCGATCTGCATCGGCGTTTTTTGATCAAGAATTTCTTGGGGCAAAAGACCGCTCTTCTTCAAATTGGGAGCGTCATCCATGACTAATTTACCGTAAGCTTTTTCGAGAAGAGAAGACCAGAAACCAGTTTTGCTTGGACCATTGTACAAACCTTGCTCAGCGGCAGTGGGTGCCGACACATTCACGGCGTGGTCAGCACCAGGAAAGCGCACATCGTAGGTTCCGTCAGCATCATTTTTAGTAATCATCGACGTCACGTCGTTCGGCCGTTGTTGCGCAAGTGAGGCCAGTGGCGCGTCGAAATTGCAGTCCTGGATAAATCCTTGATGTACGCCGATTCCTTCGGTTTTATCGCTAAGCTGATTAGGATTTGCCACCAGTTCGTGTGATACCGAACTGCTTTCGGCCTGACTGGTGCGAGCGATAATGTGCTCCATCGAAGCGGCTAATTTGAAATCATGAGTATAGTAATTATTGACGTATTGACTGAGACCATCGGGTGTAAGTTTACTGTCCGCCGAAAATTTCCCTAGATTTGGGCCCAGCAAATTGAGCATGGCAGCATCTGTGCCCACGGCTGTCCGTTGAGCGGTTTGCACATCGTTCACATCGATGTAACCTTTGTGCTCTCTGTCCAATTGCGCAAAGTGCGCTTTAGTCCAACTTTCGAGATTGACTAAAGTAGATAAATTCTTTTCGGAAACGTATAACTTGTGCCCGAGCAAATTAAGGTCGGCACTCGATATTGAACTGCCATCACCGCCGCCAAGCTTGGAAATTTCTGCGAAGTTTCCATACAGGCCAGCCAAAACTTGTTCTTGCTGACCGCTGAATTGAGGGCTCTGAAGAGCGGTTGCCAGCTCGCGTCGCGTCACCGAACCATCATGGTTGCCTCCGATCTGGGTGACAAGCGGAGCGGCCACGTGCTCGATATCAAACCAGCTGACGGGCGAAGTATCAGCCGAGTCCGTCGGTTGGTGTTGAGCAACACGGATTATATTCTCTTTCGATGAACCGCCAAAATCAGACATTTGCTTCCAAGCCCTGACCTCATCACAATTTCAAACTAAACCTCTTTTGTGGCACATTTATGGCAGCATCAAGGCTGAAGGTTCAAACGGCCGATTGAAGTAGGCGTGAGCCGCAAGTTCTTTGTCCATATCGACCGACGGGCCATTAGAACTGCCACCAACAGCACTGTAACCGCCTGGTGGCGTTAACTGGTTGACGTTATTCAAGGCTGACGCTTGGTCATAGGCTTTTTGCGTCAGGTCAGCCAATTTAGCTGTGCCCACTGCTTGAGCACCACTTTGTGCCACCTGGACGGCTCCGGCTTCCAGCCCCATGGCAGCAGATTCGGCTTGCAATGCTGAGGTAAACGTCGAGCCGGCTTGGAAAGCGCCCGAAATGCCCTCGATTGAATACATCATAGCCGTATGGAGCGGATCATCATTTGCCACCACGCGAGGTGGGATCGTATTTCCAGAGTCAGTTCCGGCAGCCCCGCTTTGACCTGAGGATGTTGGGTTATCGTTAGCGACTGGAGTTGCCGGCTGATCCGACGCACCACCAGCGGTTCGGGCAGTCGTTGTATTGACCGTACCAGAATCAGATGATGTCGGCGCACCATTGTCATTGGCTGCAACTTTGGGAACCGCTTTGGATGTCGCTTCCGAAGATGCTGCAGCAGTTTCTTCAGTCGAGGCAGCGCCTGCAGTTGTTGCCGAGGCCGCTCCTTCAAGCCGAGCCATCTTCAGCCCGATCCCTATCCCAGTCGCCGTGGTCGCTACGCCCAAAGTAGCGTTACCGATATCGTTAGCTGCTGTATCTTGCGCGGTTTTATACTGCTGCGCGGTTGCACCCGTAGCATTGAACATCGGGCTGATCTTGTCGGCATCGCGGTAAACGGCTGTAGCGGCGTTCCAAACATCATGCGTGGTAAATGCGGCTCCGACAGCACCGACAGCGGTCAA
>CAJCHQ010000144.1 GCA_903970295.1 Bryobacterales bacterium | reverse complement strand
CGCACTCGTCTCCGGCAATACCTTTTTCAACCAGCAGGCGATGTCCGTCTTTGGACATCTCGTCCAGAAAGAGGCAGATCGAATAAACGCTAGCGCCGGCAGCGAAAAAACTTCCGCTGGGTAAGAACACCTTCCCGAGGGGGTAAATATTTCCGTCCAGACCGGTTATGCTCAAAGCGATGCGGTCGGCACCGCCGAAGACACCAATCAACACCGTTGTTGGTACCTCGGCTTCGTCTGCATCGGTTTCAATCAGTCCCTGCAGCGCATCTTGATGCACGCGCATTTGGATCACTTCTGTATCCGCGGGATGAGGCAATTCGACCAGCAAGCAGCCTCTGGAGTCTGGGCTGAAATCGATGATGTTTCCGACGGCTCCTTCTTCTAACCGCTGATGTTCGCGCGTCAAGGAATCGATTCCTGTCACCGTGCGTTTCAAAACCACGGCGGTCATTGGATCAAAGTCTTGCATCTACTAATCTTTTCTAGGCCGGCTTGCGGCTCGTCATGGATCCCCCTATTGTGAATCTTTTCGGCGCAAAGTCAAGACAGAAATTAGTGCTGCTTGGCATCACCGGCAGTGACAACCACAAGCGCCAGTATGTGGATTTTGGCTGTGCCTGATCGGGCTATGGGTTTTCAATCCCTTGCAAGAGGTTTTGGGCTATGATGCTTAAAGCTGCCAAGTTCCAGCTTTTTCTTGAAGGCGCCAGTGAAACTTTTTTGCTCTGCAGATGCTGTCTGTACATTAACAATCTTGGCGATAGTTACACTGACACGTGGTGTGATGGCGGCTGACTCATTGTCGAGCCAGTTATGTGTACCGGCCGGCACGAAAATATCTATATCGATGAACGCTGATTTCTCGAGCAGCAAATCCGTGACTAGGTCGTTATTTTCGGCCTCCACGATAAATGAAGTTAGCTGTGATGGTAAAACCGCAATTCCAATTGGCGCCCAGATTGATGGCACTATCGTGGTTTCGATGCCCGACCTCAGCGGAACGCGAACAGTAACGATGCTTTTTGACACTATCTCAATCCCGAACTTGGACAGATTAGCTATTGCAACTGATTTGGTGCCGCATGGAGGGGTTGTCCACATCAAGCGTGGGCTAAAGGATATTGCGATACCAGCGGACTATGAGCTGCCTACTCTTACAGACTGTTTGGGAAACACCGGTGGTCCAGCACACGCATCAGGTCAGCAGAGAGCTTCTCATAAAGCCTTGAATAGCGGGCAAATGACCAAACAGCCTTCGACAGATGCAAACGATCGAGACAAAGTTCGATTAATTGCACGCAAAAATTTACCTGTAAATATGATGAAAGGCGACGAAATCAAAATTCAACTCATGCAAGATCTCGTCGTGCCCCAACTTTCCAAAACAAGCGAAGCTCAATAGTTGTCTGCCAGATAAAGTACCGTTCGCTCTCGAACTCACGAATTATCGCTGCCGTGTGGCACTGCTGTAACATTCAAGCCCTACGATCTCTCTGAATTACAATCGGCCTGCTCTATATTCATCTTGGCCAGCGTGTAAGAACGCCCAATTCCCCGGAGACTAGACAGATGAGCGCACCAGAGCACGACGCATTAATCGATAAAACAGCCAAAGACATCAAAGCTCATCACACCGAGGCCGTACAAGAAGACATTCACGAAGTTCTCGCCCGAGACACAAATCGTTTTGATCCAGCTAATGAGGGAAATGCTCGCTTGCTTCAAGACGAAAATGCATTGCGTGCCAAAACCGGTCTCAGTCCGGCTGCATTGCAAAAATTGGGCTTCCCCGACCCGCTGATCGAGAATGCGGTTCGCGACATTCAAGCTCGTGATGCCGAAGGGATACTAATTGACCTGATACATCTATTGGCTCGCGACGGCAAAGGACCTGGCTCGAAGCAACTCAAGGAAGACCACCGACAATTGCACGATGCCGGGATGAATGAACTGTCCCTGGTCAATCTTGGTTTTCCTATGCCTGACAAGAAAAAAGAGCAGCATTAGTTTCCGATGCTGTTGTCGCTTAATCCGATAGCGTTTGCCTCGTCACGCAAGTATTCCAGGGAATCGGAACTACTTCACGGGTCAAAATAACCCTCCCCCACCAGGGGCGCGTGCCAGTGTCTTTGGGCGGCTTCGGTAAAATCGGCATCGGTTCGAAGAGCGAAATGATCTCATCCTTCGAAAGAGACGAGATAAAATTGTCTGCCTGATCGCTATAGATGCCGGCTGCGAGTTTGTGTTTGCGTTCTTGCAATTTCAGCATGCGCTCCTCTATGGTTCCAGTTGCGATCATTCTGAAGACAAATACTTTTTTCGTCTGCCCAATACGATGTGCGCGGTCGGTGGCCTGATTTTCTACAGCGGGATTCCACCAGGGATCGTAATGAATAACAGTGTCTGCCGCCGTCAGGTTTAAGCCAAGCCCTCCTGCCCTGAGGCTCAGTAGAAATAAAGGCACTTCCCCATTCTGAAATTCACGCACAGGTGTTTTTCTGTCTTTGGTATCACCCCGCAATTCTACGAACTTGATACCCATCGACTTCAATCTGGGCTTGATCAGATCGAGCATGCTTGTGAATTGCGAGAACAAGAGTACTCGTCTGCCTTCTGAAATGAGCTCCTCCAAAGTCTCGAGGAGAGACTCTAATTTGCTGCTTTTGTCTACTGAGCGCGCCGTTACAAACGGCACCAACTGCGGATGGCAGCATACTTGTCGAAGTTTCAGCAAAGCATCCAGAATGATGATTTGACTGGCGGCAATTCCTTTTATCATCAACGCTGTCTGCACTTTTTCATGCATTGCAACGCGCATTGTCTCGTAGAGATCGCGCTGCGCGCCTTCGAGTTCGATCTGGCGAACGATTACCGTTTTATCTGGAAGCTCCTTTGCCACCAATTCTTTCGTACGGCGCAAGACAAATGGCTTGATCCGCTCGGCTAAAGCGCGTTGCCGATCCCTGTTGTTGTACCGCTCGATCAGCCAGCGGAAAGTTTTCTTGAACGACAGCTCATCTCCGAGAAATCCTGGTATTAGGAAATCGAATTGTGACCATAGCTCACCCAAATGGTTCTGCACCGGTGTGCCGGTTAGACAGACTCGATAATTCGCTTTCAAGGTTCGCAGTGATTGGGCCGCTAGCGTCTGAGAATTTTTTACCGTCTGCGCCTCGTCTATAAAGATGGCTTGCCATTCCTGTCTGGCAAGGACCACACGATCTCTAAAAACCAATGGATATGTAGTCAGAACTATATCCGCTGACTCGATTTCATTGAAATAGACTCGGCGGTCGGCCCCCCACAAGACCGTCAGCTTCATCGTAGGCGTAAAGCGCGCGATTTCATTGACCCAATTGGGCAATACCGAGGTGGGGCATACGACGAGGAATGGCTTGGTTGCACGTTTCTCCTCCTTCTCGATCGCGAAATGAGCGAGTGTTTGCACAGTCTTTCCGAGACCCATATCATCAGCGAGGATGCCTCCGAGTCCCAGGTCGCGAATCAAATCGAGCCATGCCAGCCCCTCGCACTGATATGGTCTCAACTTCGCTTGAAAGGAAAGTGGGGGAGCCATTATCGTCGGGCGATTCGGGTTTTGAAATTTGTCCAGAACTTCTTGCAACTTCTCGGATACATGCCAGCTGATGCCGCGTGGAACCTTTGCCAATTGCAAAAGTTGCGCCAGGCTCAAGTCGGTTTTTTCTGGCTTAGTTAAGGTGTAATCTCTGTTGAAGACCTCCACCAGGGCTTCGACAATCAGTCGTACGCGCTGGAAATCGAGGGCTACCGTCCTCTCGTCGGGGAGTGGCGCGTAAAAGAAACCATCAATATTGAAAGCGTCGATGTGTGCAAGAGCATCTTTGGTATCTACTACCGAGAGGGCTTTGTAGATGATCGGCAGGAGCGGGTATTTCACACCGTCGACAGTTATGTCTAGTCTGACGGAAAACCAGTAGCTCTTTCCATTGGTGGCATGTAGATCCCATTCTTCTTCAGGGTAAACAACGCGGGCGGGGAAAGAATCCTCACTGATTAGCCATCCGTCTTGTTCTAGCAAAGGCAAGGTCTGTCCGGAAAATTGATGCCACTTACCGGTTTGTGCAGCTGGGAAAAAGGCGATCATGTTTTGCTGCGATTCGCGCACAATTAAACCTGCTGTCTCTAGCCGAATTCGGCAAGCATTCTCGAAGAGCTGGTCGCGTTGATATATTTCAATCACATTATTGACGAATCGGCGAATTTCATTTTTTCTGGGAGCGAACACAAAGTCACTATATTCGAACGATAGTTCAGCAACTGCTACATGCGCGTTCCAGTTATATCCGTGCTGCATGAATTGTCTCTGGTCAGCAAATTGCAGGTCTATAGTCATCTTTCGTAATCGGGGCACCGGCGTGATCTGAATTGTCGTAGTCTCGAATCGTTTTGGTGCTGGAATTGGTAATCCGAGATTGGCCAGTGACACAGTGAAAGATTCTACCTCGAGTGGCTGAACAGCCGGAGAGTCGAGAAGCGTCACTAAGACTTGTGGCGGCACCGGCAGGCTTAGCTCTCCCATCTGAAGTTGGGTTGGATCGACGAACCATGATGTGTTGCCACCGCAAACTGCAATGCTGCCTTGCATTCCGAGAGGGTTGATAGATAATATCTGGCTGCCATCTTCGTTGAGCTGCCATATGAGTTCGGCTTTTTGCTTTGCCGCTGATCGTAGTGGAGAGGCACTGTCTGTGGTCCAGAAGCAACGTCCGGTAGTCAACATTTGATCGATCAAAGTTCGTGTCACTTCAGCCGCGCAAGGAAATTCTCTATGATCTGGCCAGCTTGCACTTTTTGCCCCACTGGCAAACAAATTGGCTATGGTGATATCCGCATGATCCATACAGGCTTCGGGATGCCTGGCCAATCGCAGCAGATTGGTCTCCTTCGCTTTCTGCCAATTTTCCGCCACTCCACAGTCATCGACCTCCTCGAAACATTGTGCAGGCCAAACTTGATCTGAGAGGGCCGGCACGATCAAAACCTTTTCTAACAACAATTTGTTTTTGTCGTCAGAGTCGAGAATGTAGACTACCTGTTCCAACTCCGGATCAGAGCTTGGTGGATTCTGCTCCGATATTTTTAGTAGTTCCTCCTTGAGCGACATTAGCCATTGCGATGGGTCAGCCGCAGGCGAATCGGCTTCTTCCTCTGCCTGAAATGCGGGCGCCTCCCCGGCGTCGCCGCAAGCGCCAGGACCTTGTTCGTTGACTGAATCGCTCACCACCTACTCCTCCGAGAATTGCCCACATTCTTGAAGTTAACTCTCCACACTGCTAAATAGATGCAGTGCCGATTTTGTTGTCAGAAAAACAAATAACACTTGTGAGGAAACTAAAATCGTTTCCTCGGCGCCAGCGACCGCGCAACAGCAGCTGCAATGACTAGATAACCTTCAAGCTCTCACAAACGGATTTCCCGACAGCTGGAAACCCGGAAATATACTCGCTACACTGCGGGTATCCAAGCTCATATGATCGCTCAAAATCGTCGCCAGCACACTGCGGAAATCCGTTGTCGTCGGTAAATCTCGTGATTCGTGCAAAGCGTTTTGCGACAGTCCTCCCCAGCGTCCCCAAACTTTTCCTCCTGGTACAGGTCCGCCGAGCAGGAACATGACATTGCCATGACCGTGGTCTGTGCCGCCGTTTCCGTTTTCGCGCGCAGTTCTGCCGAACTCGGATTGAACGACGATGATCGAATCTTTGTAGGCTGCGCCCAGCCCTTCGCACAAATCGGCAAGACCCTGACCCAGGGGCGTCAAATGATTTGCTAATTGCCCTTTGCCGGTACCTTCGTTGACGTGCGTGTCCCAACCGCCTAAGTCGAGGAAAGCAACTTGCATCGACGGACTTTTGCGGAAAAGCTGAGCCAGCTGTTTGCCGAAGCCTGTGAAGCTGCCTGGTGTCGGTGCTCCTTTGTTGGCCATTTTTTGCTCTGCCGCCATCGATGGATCTTGCATTTGCTCCTGATCAGGCTGCATCGCTTCTTTCACTTCTTTGTGTGCTTCCAGTCCCTCGCTGAACGTTTTAGCCAGATCCGAGTGACCGCCGTAAAGCTCTTTGAAGATAGCTTCAACTTTTGGCTTGTCCAACACTGAATTATTGGCGTTGGCACCGCTGGCGGCTGAGACCGTAGCAATAGTTGCCGGACCGGCGCACATGCGAGGTAGAACGGGGCCAATGCTGATCGCTTTGAGAGCCGAATCAGAAACTGGCAATTGTGCAGCCAATCGATTCAGCCAACCGGAGGCAATGGTTTTGTTGCCGGGCACGCCCGATTCCATATAATCTTGGGCGTCGAAATGCGAACGCGTCTGGTCCGGAGACCCGCTGGCATGAATGAACGCCAACGATTTGTTTTCCCAGTAAGGCATCAGGGGCTGCAGTGCCGGGTGCAAACCGAAGTATCCATCGAGATCGAGCACACCGAGTTGCTGATTGGGTCCTGGCAACGCAATTTTCGGGCGCAAATTGTAATACTCACGGTCGCCGTAGGGCGCTACCACGTTCAGACCATCCATGCCGCCGCGCAGAAGAATGACGATCAATTTCTTCGTCGTATCGCTTTCTTTGCCGTTGCTGAATGCCCAGGCATTGGTTCCAGGAAAGAGCGTCGCTAACGACATTACCGAAGCTAGTTTGAGAAATTCTCTGCGATTCATGATGCCACTCCTAATAATGCATAAACTCGGGGCTGCCGAGCACGACAGCGGATTTTAAAGAATCGGGCGATTTAGCCACCACGGATACCGTGCGCTCCGTGAATACGCCATCGCTAATGGTGGCACCAAGCGTTCGATATTCCGGCGCTTCCAGTTGTTCGCCCGCCCAGCGTCCGGCTCCTAGCGAGGTGGCGAAGTTGATCCGGCGAATCAAGCTGTCTGGATTGAGCCATGCGTCTTTGGTATTTTTATAGCCGTCAGGCGTGATACAACCATACAGGGGTTGTCCTTGCAAACGCAAGAATTGATTGATCGGACCGTAATTCGAGATTTGCACGCCAGTCGCACGCACCGCTGAAACAGCATAGCGCAGCGGCGTTTTGTATTTGGCATTCTCATATTTGGGATCCCAGAATTCAGGGCTGTAGAATAATTCTCTCAGCACCGATTTGATATCACCATCTGTTTGCTGGAAGCGCCCCGCCACCTTGTTGACCAGGCTGGCCGGTGGGTTGTCACAAACGAAATATTGACATAGCTGGTAGCTTATGTGGTGCGCAGTAGCTGGGTTGCGCACGAGCATGTCGATACATTCTTCAATCTCTGCCTCACCTTGACCGCTCACGCGATAACCGAGAATAGTTTTAGTACCGAAGTCGTGACGTCCCGGGTAGAAATAAGCACCGAAGTTGTCTACTCGCTGCATCTGGTTTTGCATTTGATTTCGCATCTGCATTTGTTCCATGAACATGCCTCTGCGCCCGCCCATATGCATCGGCTTTTGCCGCTGCGGACCCTGTGGCGCCAGGCTGAGCCCGGTTAAAACTCGCGCCAGCTCAGTCACGTCCCTCTGCGTATAACCTCCGTCAACGCCTAGCGTATGCAACTCCATGAGTTCCCGAGCGTAGTTTTCGTTGAGTCCTTTGCCATGTGCTTCGGGGCTATTGGGAGCGGTGTTCTCCCAGTTGTCCAGGTAAAAAAGCATAGCTGGATGGTGGCACGTCGCCTCCACTAAATCGCGGAATCTTCCCAGCGAATTCGGTCTGATCGCCTGATTTTCGTAGGCTTCCACTAATATGTTGTCGATGCCTTTGTTCAAAACAACGTTGAAATGATTGAACCAGAATTCAGTCATCACTTCCTGCAACTGCTTCGGGCTCTCGATGCAGCGGGCTAATTTAATTTCCATATCGTGGTCGCGCAGATTTTTATAGACGCCCGTTAATTGCTTTAATTTGCCGCTTTCACCCTTGTCCGCTTGATCACCTTCTTGCTTCCTCACCTGGTTAATTTGCTTTTGCAAAGATCGGAAGTCGGCGATCAATTCTTCGTTAGATACTCGATTGGTCGAGCTATTAGCTTCCAAGTTCTGCACAACTGGAGATTCTGGTAAAGTTTGGGGATTCAATTGTTGCTCGATATAGCCCTGAATGCCCATCGATTTGACGCGATCGATGTCGCCGGCTCTTGGACCAAAACTGAGGCGGTTCAAAAGATGAACGGCAGAAGCGCTGCTCACAGCTTGCCTTGGTTGTTCGAAAGCGGCTGCAGTTGGATGGTTCGGGACTTGCCTCTGCTGCTCGAAAACGGCTGCGGTGGGGCCGTTTTGCTCGGCATAAGCAGCGCTCGCCAGCTGCCCGTCAGAACCACCGATAGTAAGCAATAAGGCTAGTGAGAAACACGAAAACTTCATTTATCAATTCCAAAAATTGATGCTGCCTTGAGCCGCCGCGGTTATGAGTGCAAAACATTATGTGCTTACTGATGGACTATGACAACAAATTATGTAGATTGCGTGAAGGCTGAACTGCCCCATGATTGACCGCGCTTTGGGAATTCCTTCACACGTTCTATATAATACCTAGCGCCTCGCGTAAAATTCTCTCGCGTCACACACACTGGCAAGCAAGGAGCGTAATTCATGAGCGATAAAAGGGCGCTGGTCCTGGGCGTCACCGGGCAGCTTGGCAAATTGGTTGCGCAAGCCTTACGCCAATACTCGTCTGTCCAGATCCGCGTCACCAGCCGCCGCAAGGAAGAATTGCCCGAACTGCAAAAACAATATGGCGAAGCCGTCTATCTCGACCTCGCCGAACCGCGCACTTTCGGTGACGCAATCCAGGGTGTTAACAGCCTCTTTCTGTTGACTGGCTATACGGTAGAAATGCTTGTGCAAAGCAAAGCCCTGGTCGATGCCGCAAGGCGAGCCGGTGTCAAACACATCGTTCATCTCGGTGTGTTTTCGCCGGACGAAGACTGTTACGACGCCCATTTTGCCTGGCATCAAATGATTGAAGCTTATATAAGTGTCAGCGGCATTAGCTACACTTTTTTGCATCCGAATTGCTTTCTGCAAAATTTCACTGGTTTTTACGGCATCATCAAAGACGGCACGGCACGCTATTACACGAATAAGTCGCTAGGCTGGATCGCGCTTGAAGACGTCGGTGAAGCATCGGCTAAAATTCTTGCCGAAGGCGATGCTCACTTCGGCAAAGACTACTGGTTTTCAACCGAATCGGCGAACTTAACCGAAGTCTTGAAGACATTCAACGAAGTTACCGGCAAAACGATAGTCTCCGACGTTCAACCACCTGGTCAATTCCTCAAAGATTTTGTTCGTGATGGCAAATCGGTGGACCCGTACTTCCTGGCTGTCGCTGATTGTTTCGTGCAAATTGAAGATGGACGCATGGGCTACCTTGGCACAGTCCGCGATGACATGCAAACACTTTTCGGTCGCCCCGGTATATCGATTCGCCAATGGGCAAATCTGCATCGCGACAAGCTCCTGGCGTTATCAAAATAGACTGAAGAAACTCGGCCATGGTTTTTCGAAATCGTCGGTGTCAGAAATTTTTGTTTTCCGTTGAGAGCCTGATTGAAACTATTGTTGCCCGTTCGTCCGGAACCTGCACGGAAATCGGACGAATTGGTCTCAAAGCCTTTCCAGCCAAGGATCTGGGGGGCGAGAAAGTTGTACGAAAATTTTCTGAATTATTGAGCCTAACCGCGCTCAGGCGCTCTTTGCCGGGGCCCTGTTCGCTCGCCGGGGAACTGCACGCCCGGGTAACGTTCCGCGCTTTGTCTGGGACTATTTCGCTTCTGGCTTGGCAGGCTTGAATGATTCAGCTTTCTTGGCGTCGTCAGCGGTGGTTTTAATCAGCTCGTGAGACTTATTTTTCTCAGCAGTTGAAGCTGAGTCATCGCTAACTACTTCCACAGCCTTTTTTATATCGTCGGCTTTGACCTTGGGATCCGGCTGAGGATGGGCAATTGCTTGGGATTTGCTGGTATCAGTCATATTAAACCTCTGTGTCTGCAGTTAGCCGAGCAGCGATAGGTGACGGCTGTTTGGTTTGACGGATGAATAAAATCGAAGTTGCCTCATGTGAAGATCGATTCTCTGATGTCGACTCTACTGGAGGGCGATTTGCTGAAGAGCACTTTTCTGATAATCGCTTTGTCTCAAAAGCGATTCTCTTCCAGAGCGCTTGTACTGAGGGCTTTGGCTGCTTCACCCGGTTGAGGTCCCCATTTAAAAACACTTTTCATCGGGGCTAGCATCCAGTGGTCGCGCACTATGTTGTAAAAGTACACTTCGTGTTCTTCTTCTTTGGCAGAGAAGGCAAGTAGTTGCTTGACAAGACTGTTCAATTGCAGAGCCTGGGCGTGCTGGGCAGCGACTTGGTATTCGAGTATATTGCCGTCCTCGAGCCTGCCGGCAAAATACATGGCAAAGAACCAGCCGCTGATGAAGCAGCCGAGAAAGATAATGCAGCCGAGGCAGCCCATCACGATGTCACGCCAGGCGGTCGGCTTTGCTTCCAATGAGTGAAGCATTTTGAGCAGATGTTGACGGTGGTGCCATTCGTCCATTTCGATTTGATGAATCGCGTCTATCTGATCGCGTTTCCTCAGTGAGCGCCAGTGGCCGGCATAGGCAAGGGCTGCAGCCAGCTCCCCGGAGTAAGCCAACTGCAAGATTTGAATCAACTTCTGTCGATGAACCTCCTGTTCCATGATCAGAGCCCAACGGTTTGAAGAATTGAGTCGTTTAGGTCAGAGTTTAAACCATAATGTAGACCAAGGCTTGGATCGAGATTTAGATCAAGGCTTCGATTGTTCGTGGCAAACAATTTCATATTTGATACCTTCGAGATCTTTGAAGAAAAGTGCGTAATATCCGGGTGGAGTATATTCTGGATATTCTCGCGGAGGCGTTACTATCGTAGCGCCGATCCCTCTTAGTTGATCATGCAGTTTGTCGACTTCGACGCGGGTCGAGGCTTTGAATGCGAGGTGATGCAGTGCACCGGGTTTTCTGCGATTGATCGTGTCATTCTCGAACGCGATTCTCGGTGAAGTTATTGCAAAACACAGTCGGGGATGTTGCCACTCCACGACCTGAAACTGGTGCTTTTCGATCATTGCACTGCCCCTCTTTGCAGGATCGAAACCGAGGAGCGGCAGCATCTTTTCATAGAAAGGCACAGCGATGCTCATGTCTTTAACAGTTATTTGGATGTGGTCAATTATCGGTTCCATGATTATTTTTTCCGTTTCGATTCAATAACTCGTGAGCTTCCGCAAATACTTCACGAAACTTTGGATTGTTCGCGTCATCATAGACCACTTCGATGAACCGTGCGCGGTGGCTCACGGTAAAACTTGGACGGTCCTTGGTTAGTTCCAGCCGGAATGGATGTCGCCGAATCGCTCTATGAGGACTGAAAACACTCCTGACATATTTCGCTAATGGTGGCTCGCTTTTCCCTCCCTTCGTGTAACACAGCTGTGACCATCCGTTAGTAGAATTACGAAACTGAGCCGCTTTAAAGACCTATCAATCGCTTTCGTCCCAACTTATTACTAGTTGTCTGCTAGCGCGCACCGCTTTTTGTGAATGGTGCGCAACTTTCACCGATGCTTTCGCAGCGTTGATTCACAATCCTACTTTCTAAAAGCTGAGGGATCACAATGGCTTCACCAGTAAAAAACTACGAAAGCGCTTCGACGTCGGATACTCAAAAACAGAACTCATCGACAAGTCTTCATGCCGATAGTTATGACCAGAAATCACTCACCAACTTTGTACCGACAACATATGACTCGTCATCGGCATATTTGCCCCCCGTAAGTTTTACGGGCGGAGGGCAATCTGATCAGCAAGGGGCGAGCGCCATGGCTAGCGTATTCAAAGCGCAAGATCAAATTCTTGCCGCTGATCCTTCTTTGGCATCTAATCAAGCAGTCATGAAGCTTTTCGCTGCGCAAGATCAAGACATGA
>CAJCHQ010000143.1 GCA_903970295.1 Bryobacterales bacterium | reverse complement strand
GTGAATGAAAACGTCAGGGTTGCGGGCAAACAGAAGAGTACTACTTATGTTTTTCGCGGCACCTCCACATCTGGAAAGCGATTGCTGAAAAGCCTTTACGAATATTGTCAGAGTTTCGAGCAGCAAAGATGGGCTCGCTGGGTTCATACCTTGAAAGCCAGTGACTTCTCCGAGCGATTGTTGGGTCGCTAAAACTGTAAAATTAGCTTGTCTTTCCGTGATTGGGGCGAGCAATGGGCAAAATTCCGCAATGAAGAGGGTTTTGCACTTCGGCTTGCCAATTATGGTCTTTGTTTTCTGCGGCGGCTGCGGGCTCAGTATTGCTCCGAGTGTCTCGGCAGCCGAAGATTTGCAGATGCGCGCTGGTGTCTCTTTTGGTCAAGATATTGACAATGGTTTTCCGATTGTAGCCAAAAAAATGGACGACGTCACGGTCGAGCCCGGGCGACCAGCACTTGTTTTTTTTGGTGCTGCCGGCGATTTGAATACGAATAGACAGGCGAAAAGATTGGTCGAGCTCTACCGCAAAGAACTCGACCGCAAAGAATCGGACCGCGATTTGAAGTTTATCGTTATCGATGTCGACCATCCAGGCAATGAGGATGGCAAGAAACTAATCAGGGCACATTACAAGGGTTACATTCCCTGCCAAGTGCTGCTCGATAAAGATGGCCGAGCAACCTGGAATCAGATAGGCGAAGTCGAGTCGTCTGTGGTCAAAAAACAGATCGACAGGCTCAAATAAATGCCTTCTGGGCATCTCTATCTGGTGTTACTAGTGGTGTCATTTAGTTTAGCCGCTCACTCGATCGTGACTGTGACTTTAAAGCTGGCACGCAGGCGCATCCTTTCTGGCAGCCGCTTTCAGTCTGTCCACGACTTCCACCGGTACACTGATTGAGCCCACTGAAGGTGGACAATCTTCATATGGTCCATGGCAATCTGAGCCGCCGGTGATGAGAAGCTGATTTTTATTGGCGAAGCGAATCAAGCGTCTGATTACCTGAACCGAGTGCATGCGGTGATAAGCTTCCACCGCTCTCAATCCTTTTTGTTGCAAATCGGTGAGCAAGGCAAAAACTGCTTCACCCTTGCCGGGATGTGCCAGCGATGCGATGCCGCCGGCAGCATTGATCGCTGCTATTGCTTCGACCGGAGACACGCTCTCTCTGGCGACAAAAAATGGCGATTTGCCACTCATGTATTTTTCGTAGGCTTCCACGATGTCGCGGGCAAAGCCACTGGCGACAATCGCTTTAGTAATATGGGCTTTACCGATCGCTCCGGCTCCGGAAAATTCGTGGATGGTCTCCCAACTGAGCCGCATATTGGCGTCGGCCAAACGGTCGATCACTGCCTGCACATGATCCAATCGGGCTTGCCTCTGCCGCGCGAGCAGTGCCGCCAGGGTTTGATTATGGCGATCGATATGATAGCCGAGAATGTGAATGTCTTTTCTTTTCCCTTCCGAGTCGCAGAGGATGGTGTTGATTTCTACTCCCGGAATTATCTCCAGGCGGCCGGCTGCTGCCTGCAGAGCTTCATCGATACCGGCTGTGGTGTCATGGTCGGTGACAGCGATGTGTTGCAATTTCAATTTGACGGCATACTCGATCAGGTCTTGGGGAGACCACGTGCCATCTGAGTGGTGAGTATGAAGGTGAAGGTCGACGGTCATGGTTAGACGGATGCTGTCACTTTCTGGATGCGAGTCTCAGCTTCTGTCTCGTCTTCCGGGTCCAAATAGCGAATGCGTTCGATCGATATCGCTTTACCACTTTTTCGTTCGATGCCGATCAACACTCCCGAGAGCATAGCCGGACCCGGAGCCACGTCAAAGCGCGCCGGCAGCTGATTGACCATGCGTCTGAAAACGCTCTCTTTATCCATGCCAATCACTCCGTCACGGGGTCCGCAGCAACCCGCGTCTGTCAGGTAGGCGGTGCCGCCTGGCAAAATTCTCTCATCTGCTGTTTGCACGTGAGTATGCGTGCCGACGATGGCCGATACGCGCCCATCAAGATACCAGCCCATCGCCACTTTTTCGGCCGTTGCTTCGGCGTGAAAATCGACGAAGATCAAATTTGTCGTTTCTCGAATTTTTGCAAGCAGCTGGTCTGCCACCAAAAATGGTGACTGTAACGGCTCCATGAAGACTCGACCAATCAGATTGACGACTGCGACTGGCAGTCCATCGCCCAGTTCGATCAGGCAAAAACCTTTGCCCGGGGTGCCTTCAGGGTAGTTTGCCGGGCGCAGAAAATGTGGTTCTTGATCGATGAATTCGAAAACTTCTTTGCGATCGAAAGTGTGATTGCCGCCACTGAATACTTTGATGCCCAGCTCTTTCAATTCTTGCAAATTATTTTGTGTGGTGCCAAATCCGTGCGCGGCATTTTCGACATTAGCAACAATTATGTCGGCAATGGCGACGTTCCGGCTGAGAAAACTTTTGACAATCTGCCTGCCCGGCTTGCCAATTACGTCACCCAGGAAAAGAAGCTTGATGTTACTTTCGCTGTCCATGGAAAGAGAATACCTTACAATCAATAGCGGAGCCACTAATTGCAGCGAAGTGTAAGTATGTTCAGTCGAGAACAAAGGGGTTGGTCCCGCTTTAATGCCCTTGTGGCAACGGTTTTTGTCGCCTGCGCCCTGACCGTGCCGGCCGCTAGCGTCTCCGCCTCGCCTGACCAGAAAGCGCCTGCACAGCCAGACTCGGCCAAACCTCACAAAGAGACCAGACCAGCACAGTCTGCCACCGCCGAGATCAAGCCGGCTCCAGTCGCAGTGCCTACACCCCAAACAGCGCTCGAGAAGGGCAAGCAATCGGTACCGGCTAGAGCCGAGGCTGCGGCGGAAAAAAGCAAACCAGCGGTGCAAGCCAAAGGGGAGACCAAGCCAGTGGAGGTCAAGGGCAAGCCAATGGAGGCTAAGGGCCAATCAAGCAAAGCCGCGGCCGAGGCTCAGCCTGCGCCCGGAAAGGGCAAGACATCAAGCCCAGCCCCGCTCGAGACCAAACCCCCGGCGCTTTCAGCAGGCGCCGCCAAAGATTCTTCCCAAGCCAAGCTAGAGGCTAAGTCTACAAAAGCATCAGCCGGATCCAGCCAGGAAAAGAAGCCGGCTGTTAAAGCGGACGCAAAAGAAGCGGCAGGCCCTGAAAAAGCCCACCATCACAATCACGTCCCTCAGGCAGCGCTGGTGCCCCCGCCGCCGCCTGATACGCCGACACTTTTAGAGATGCCGGAAGACGGCAGTATCATGTCTTTCGCTTCATTTCAGATGATGTCGATCGCCGGCATGAAAGACAAACAAAAGGAATTGACTGCGCAACTGGCCGATGCCCAGGCTGATCTGAAGGAAAAGCAAAACGACAGCGATCAAGTCAAACAAAAAGCAACTCAATTCGACCAGCTCTATCAGGAAGGCGTAATTAGTAAACGAGAATTGGAGTCTGCTCGGAAAGACGCTCAAGACACTGATAGCAAGATCAATCGCGCCAAGCTGAGAGTGACCAGTCTGCAGACAGCTCTGGATAGTCTTAACGCCAGATTGCAGTCCCAGGCCAAGCGCAGTAGTCCGGTCAAGAAAATCTCCGCTAAAGCGAGCAAAATACGTTGATATTGCTAATCGATATCTACCGGTAGCAAGTTCGTACAAATGTGGCCGGTTTCACCTGTGATTAAGCGATCGTCTAGAAGACCGCACGCCCTCTGACGTATCGGTAGATTATTGTCCTGACGTCCTCGGCGGGTTTAATGTGTAGCGTTTCAGATACAAGTTGGCTTGCGATCGGTCTCCTGCTCACAACCGGTTTTTGATTAAACCTGCAAAGTGCGATGATTAGAGGGCTCTCAGGTTCTCAAGGTTAAAGCCGAATAGATCTTAAAAAGCCGCTTGTTGAGCCGATTTGAGCGAGTAGTATGAGCGCATCGAATCACTCACACCCAAGCACCACTTCGCGGCGGACCCGGTCCGCAAGCGGGTCTTGGCTCGGCGTCTGAGCGGGAATACCACACACCAATGGATGCAAGTCCATTACAAAAGGAGAGATCCGAATGTTGTATACCAGATCAGTTAAGGACTACAGATCCCAGATGCGCCGCCCTTTGAACAATCGCATGTTCAACGAGCAGCTCGGCTTCAATCGCGGTTTCGAGCACCACAATCAATTCGAGCGTGGGTTCGAATCCAATTGCGCACAGCAATGGGATTATGCCACTCCCCAAACGGATATTCTGGAACTCGATGATCAGTACGTTCTCGAGATCGCTCTTCCGGGAGTGGTTCTTGATGATGTCGAATTGAAAGTGGAAGAAAACACATTGACCGTCGTCGCCAAGCGCACACCGGCAATGTTCGAAGAAAGAGCGTCTATTCTTCGCAAAGAACTTCCTTCGGGTCACATGGTGCGTGAATTCGAATTCGAAACCGAAATTCTTCACGATCAAATCGAAGCCCGCATGGATCGAGGCATTCTCTTCGTGAGCATTCCCAAAGTTGAAGTTGCCCTCCGCATTCCAGTTTCGGCTGGCAATCTGGAAGGACACTTGAACGGCATGAAGACTCGCGTCAACAAGACCGATAACATGCAGAATCGCAAGCAAGAAGTAACCATCAAGTAACTTTTTTGCTTGAGAACAAGAAGCAATAGAAACCAACAGAAGAAGAGGAAGCTGACCACTCCTCTTCTTTCTGTTTACTGTTTTGGCAAGAGGCGCTCGTGGTAGACGCCATGCGGATCGGAGCGGCCAAGAGTGAGCATGAAAAGATATGTTTCTTGCCAAAATTTCCTTTGCGGGAATTTTTTTATAGACGGCTCTTGTCCATGGCAAAGAGCCCAGGTCAGATGAGGGAAGTAGTTTTCAATTGCTGTCAAACTTGTGATGCCCAGGACAGACAACGTTTCAAAAACAGCGGTTTGCAATTCAATCAACCGAGAGTTTGCCAGAGGCGCCAGACCGACGTAATACTGATTGTGATTGCGGCTGGCAGGCATGATATAGATGTGATGAAATTGCACAGGCACAGGTTCAGCACACAGGTTCGAGATCTTGGACCAAACTGATTCGAGGTCTTGTCGCTGCCATTGCATTTGACAAAGTGTGATGTGAGGATAGGCTCTATCTCCCTGAGCATCTGTCCCGAGCAAATATTGCTCGGCTGTATCGGCAAAGTTTTCGCGAGCGAATTGTACGCAGTCGTCGATCAATTTCTCGCTGCACGGATAGAGCGCGATGTTGTAATAGTCTAGGCTGGTCGGGTTTTCAGGTGTTGGCATATCAATCCATGAGCTCGATCAATTGGTTTTTATTTTGCTCTTGCAAACTTTGCAATTTTAGAATGGTGCCGATCGAGGCGAGCACGATCGCAGAACCAATCATTGCTTGAATTGATAATCTTTCGGCGAAAAAAAAGGCAGCGAGCAGACCGGCGAAAACCGGCTCCAAGAGTGTTGATATGGCGACCGTGCTGGTGGAAAACCATTTGAGAGCAGCATTCATAGCTGTGTGACCGAGCAATTGCGATACCAATGCCATGGCAATTATGCCCGACCAGGAAACGAAATCGTTCAATGCCGGTGGCGCTTGATGGGCAGCCAGTGCTGCTGCCGATAAGCCCACAGTAGCCCAGGCATAAGTGCGCACGACAATTGTCTGAGTGTGATATAGAGCGCTCACCGCTCGAATCGAAATCAAATATACAGCAAAAGCTAGTCCTCCAGCTAATGCTAGCAAATCTCCCCCTATGGCATGGCCGGCAATTGGTGCCACACTCGAATGAACACTGGTGATCAAGATGACGCCGCTAACGCCTGCGGCAAAAGCCAGCCAAAATGATTTCGACGCCGGTTGTTTGAGAACGATGGTATCCCACAATGCTGTCCAAGCTGGACTGGTACAAACTAGAAGCGTCGACAAAGCGACCGAAGTGTAAAGCAGTGAGCCTATCCATGTGGCAAAATGTGCTGCTAGAGCCAATCCGGCTAAAGCCAGCAAAACTTCGTGATTACGGCTGACGGTTTGTCTCTCCTTCGCTATCAATGTCATGGCCAATAACGGCAATGTAGCCAGGCACAAGCGGAGCGCTGACGCCGTGAGAGGGCCGGTACCGGTCAAGGCGTAGCGAGCGAAAATGGCAGCTGCTCCAACAGCCAGTTGCGCCACAAACAAAATCACGTAGGCCCGAGGGGCAGCAAGCTCAGGCACAGGAATTCGTCTCTCGCTCGGCTGAAGCAAGCAGCGATTTTTCGTGCTGAATTTGAGCATGCTTATAGCCGTACATCCCATATATAGAAAAGCCGATGGCCATCCAGACAATAAAGCGGATCCAGGTGATTACAGGCAAACTGAGCATCAGAATAAAGCATGAAATAATACCAAGCAGAGGCACCAGAGGCACGAGCGGGCATTGAAAGGGACGCACTCGGTCGGGGTCGGTGCGGCGCAAGATCGTGACGCCGAAACAAACGATGATGAAAGCCGCCAGTGTGCCAATATTTGTCAGCTCGGCCGCTTGACCGATGTCGCAGAATAGGGAAGCGAGACCGACTAATACGCCGGTCGAAATCGTCGGCAACAGAGGCGTTCGGTACACCGGGTGCAATTTACCGAATATTTTCGGCAACAACCCGTCGCGGGCCATGGCCATGAATATGCGGGGCTGCCCCAATTGGAAAACCAGTAACACCGATGTCATACCGGCCAGCGCTCCCAGTGAAACAAGCAGATGAGCCAGCGGATTGCCCGTGACAGTCAAGGCCGAGGCCACTGGAGCGGCGTCATCGAGATATTTGGTGTAGGGCATGATGCCTGTCAAAACTAAAGAGACTGCTGCATAAAGTATGGTGCACAAAATCAAACTGCCAATCATGCCGATTGGCATGTCTCGTTGCGGATTCTTCGTTTCTTCGGCGGTGGAGCTGACGGCGTCGAAACCGATGAAGCTGAAAAAAACGATGGCCGCACCACCCATGATGCCGGTGAAGCCGCTCGGAGCGAACGGTATCCAGTTGGCTGGATGCACAAAAAGTGAGCCATAGCCGATGAAAAACAAGACCACCGTAACTTTGATAACGACGGCTATGGCGTTGACGACCGAGCTCTCTTGAATGCCTCTGACCAGAATCCAGGTGATCAGAGCTACGATTGCGAATGCGGGAAAATTCAAAGCCAGAGGATGCCCGAACAGCGTGGGCAAATCGAGTGATGAATAGAATTGTCGTTGCGGGCTGTCCGCTGCCATTGAAGCGATTCTAGCCAGGGCAGTGGCCGTGTCGGTTGTAATCCAGAGTGGTACTTTCAAGCCTGTCAAGCCATGAAAGAAGTGCAAAAAATGATCCGACCAGCTGACTGCCACCGCGATGTTTCCGACCGCATATTCGAGCGTCAAATCCCAACCGATGATCCAGGCGACAAGCTCGCCCAGGGCCGCTTGAGCGAATGTGTAAGCCGAGCCAGAGACGGGAATCATTGCTGCTAGTTCGGCATAGCACATGGCGGCGAAACCACAGGCGATGGCAGCGATCAGAAATGAGATCACAATCGCCGGTCCGGCACCGGCACGCCCCAATTCAGAGTGAAAAACAAAATTGATGATCGGCGTAGAAATCCAGTCTTTAGCGATATTCGATTGGCCGGCGGCAGCTGTGCCGGTCAAAGCAAAAATTCCTGAGCCGATTGTCGCTCCCACGCCAAAAGCAATCAGATCGTATGCCGACAGAGTTTTCTTCATCTGCCGGTCTGGTTCGTAAGCCTCGTCGATCAAAAGCTTCGGGGACTTCGTCCGCAGTAAGCGCGCGATTTGCAAGCTTCAAGCCTCAATGGTTTACCCGAGTCGATTTATGCGTGCACGATCATAGAGCACGTTGACGGCTTCGTGCGTGGTAGTTTGGGCAGCCGTCCTTATATAGCAATTAGATTTGCTAGAATGCTCGCGGCGTCGGTCACTAAATAGAAATGGTGGATGGCATGTCGAGTAGTTCTCACCGTGTTTTCAGAATCTTGGCCAGTGGCAGCTGTTCTTTCTCCTTGGCTTGCACGATGGTGACGGTCGCTCAGGCTCAAACAGGCGTTCCTCTTCCCGGCCAAGCGCAGATGACCGAACAAAATAACATGACGGCGCCCTT
>CAJCHQ010000142.1 GCA_903970295.1 Bryobacterales bacterium | reverse complement strand
AGCCGATATTCTCATCGAAGCCGGTACTGAAGATGTCGCCGTAAAAAAACAGATCTTTCAACGGCTGCTCAAGACGATGCGAGCCGATGCCACCATTGCCTCAAATACGTCTTCTCTTTCCATAACGGAATTTGCCAAAGACTTGCCGTCGGATCGACAGATTCTCGGCCTGCATTTCTTCCATCCGGTCGACAAAATGCCGCTGGTGGAAGTGATTTCTCACCCCGGCACCAGCCGCAGTGCCATTGCCCAGGCCACAGCATTCCTGGCTAAAGTCGGCAAAACACCGGTTGCGGTCAAAGATTCGCCGTGTTTTTTGGTCAATCGGCTGCTCGCTTGCTACATCATCGAAACCGCAGATTTGATGGTCGAGAAAACACCGATTAACTGGCTGGAAGAAGCCGCTCTTGATTTTGGCATGCCGATGGGGCCGATGGCTTTGCTTGATGAAGTGGGTTTGGACATCGCCAATATGGTCAACAGCAGATTATTCGAGGCCTTCGGCGAGCGCATGACACCCCCGAGAGAGTTGGCTCAGGCCCTGGAAGCCGGCATGATCGGGCGAAAGGCCGGGGTGGGAATATACATCTGGGATCAGACCGGCAAACGTCTGGGCTTCAATCCCGATTTGAAAGAGAAGTTGCACTTCGTTTTTGACGATACGAAAGTCGATAAGGAGCACGGTCGAAATCTAGCCTTGCGTATGATACTGCCCATGGTGGACGAAGCTGCGCGTTGCCTGGACGAAAAAGTGGTGCGCCGGGCCCGTGAGATCGACCTGGCTCTGGTTATGGGACTGGGATTCCCACCATTCCGCGGCGGCTTATTACGCTACGCTGATGCCCTGGGCATTCAAAAAGTGATCGAGCATCTCAGAGCAATTTACAAACAATCACCAGTCAAACGTGAAGTCTCACCGTTTTTGCTCAAGCTGGCTGCGGATAACCGTGGTTTTTATACACGTTCCCTTGACGAGCTATAAACGTGGGCAGGCTATTCGTCGGTACTTTTTTGCAGCCAGCTGAGCGAGATGAGCTGGCTGCTTTGCCAGCCGATTATCCGCAATTGGAACAACTGGTCAACCGCAAAATCCGCTGGGTGAAGCCGAAAAAATTGCATATGACCTGGATTTTTCTCGGCAACGTCGAAGAATCTAAAATCTCTTCCGTCATTCGAGAATTCGAAAAATGTGTCGGTCAATTTCGTGCCAAGCAAAACGGTCAGCCTGCGCTCGAAATCGCATTCGACTTGCCCACGCTGTGGCCCAACAAGAAGGAGCCGAGACACTTCGTCCTGGCGGCGACTGAACCAAGTGAGAACTTCCTCTCACTGGCTTCAACGATTCGGCAGTCGCTCAAACAATTCGGCGATTCTGACCAAGAGGAGAAGTTTCGCCCGCACGTCACCCTTTTGAGAGTGGATTCGCATCCAGTCGACCCGCGCGTCAATCCCAAACAAGTTGCCTGGTCAGAATTTGCCCAAACAGTGATTGACGCGGCCAGCCAGGTCACACCGCTTCATTTAAGCCTGGACCGGATAGATCTAATTGAGAGCCACCTCGGCCAGGGGGCTGACGCATACGAATCACTCTTTTCGCTTGCTACATCGGCGATTTGAGTATCCTTTCAGTCCCGGGGGTCGTAACAACCGAGCTCAAACCGTAATCAAGCGAGTGAACTCAAGCAATTTGAAGATATGATTAGATCGTCTGTATCCAATTGAATTAAGTGCAAAAAATGGCTGCCAAATCTAAACGCCGCTTATCGTTGGTCAAAAGCTCTGCCCAGGCCGCCAGTGCGAACAAGAAAGACCAGCCTATTTTGATCGTCGAAGACAACGAAGTCCTCAGGCGCTTGTTTCTTGCCCAGCTCAAAGTCCTTAAAATAGTCGGCGATGAAGCAACCAACGGTCAGGAAGCGCTCGCGAAATTCTGCGAAAAGAATTACGGATTGGTCCTCATGGATGTGAGCATGCCGATCATGGATGGGCTGGAAGCGACGCGGCGGATCCGGGAGTACGAGAAAGAAAATGCTCGCGGCCGGGTGCCAATCGTAGCCGTCACCGGCATTTCCGACCCTGACGCTTGCGCAGCCAGTGGCATGGATGACTTCATGACGAAGCCGTTTCTAATCGAACACATGCGAGCAGTGATCAGCCGCTGGTTGAAACAGCCGGTCAGCTGACTTGCTTTCTTGAGGTCGATATCTCTAATGAATGAAAAATTTCATCCCGTCAGGGGATGATTCATCTTCGCTCTCAGGTGGTGTCGTATCAGTGCCTGGGGTTTCTGACTTAGCTGGCACGGCAGTCGTGGCCGGTTGCTTTTTCAGATCATTCAAATCGTCTGGATCCATCTCGATTGGCCCGCGTAAAGAGTCATTGCTGGAGGATCTGCCAGCGGCAGTTCGCCCAGTCGTCGCTCTGCCAGGTGGAGGAGTCGCAGCCGCGCGAGAAGTTGCCGGCGCAGCCACAGTCGCCGGCGGCGAATAAGTGTCAGCGCTGAGAGAGCCTTTGCCAGGCTCCAGATTGGGGTTCAGGTCTGAGGATGGCGCACCGCCATTAGTATCAGAGCTTCCGACTTGACCTTTGACCGCAGTCGTTTTGATGGGCCCGTGCGGTTGCAAAAAAGTGGTGGCGGCCGTCACCGTCTCGACTGGCGGCAACGCGGCAGCTTCAGCATTGATCTTATTCACCTTGTAAGCGATGGCGCGGTTGCGGAAATGATTCTTCTGAGCCAGGAATCCTTCGAAGTCAAAATTGACAGGATCGGTGTGATCACCTTGCTGAGCGTAGCGGTGCGTCACAATGTGCTCATCGCCTACGTTGTAGCGATTTTGCAAGTACGTGATTAAGCGTAAAACCGCCTGTCTTTCGGCCTCAGGATAATCCTGATGACCGGTATGATTCATCTCTATACCGATGCTGTTGTCGTTATTGATCCCGGGCAAAGTTTTGAAAATATTGACGTGCACCGTAGCCAGGTCGGGATCGACGGCCTGGTAAATGGTGCCATCACGATCGACAACATACTGAGCGCCTGGATGACGCCTGCCCATCGATCCCCAGCCTTCAATCACTCGCGTGGCACTGACCGGTATGCCGGTCTCAGTCGAGTGCAAAATAATATATTTGACGGGCTCGCGGCGCCAATAGATGCCGCCGTGCAATGGGTGATAAGTAACCAGTCCAGCCCGCACCAGAGAGCGCGCGTCATAACTGTCAGCGTATCCTTCAGTAAAGGCTCGCTGAATTTGAGATGCTGTTTCAGGCGGCAGGGCCGAATGCTCGAAGTCAGGGGGCTTGAGCATGAAAATTCCGAGCGGATAAGCATGCTTGGAAGCGTGAGCCACTACCGGTTCGTGCCTCTTATGGTGGCGCCCGTGGTGCGAAGTCGAAGCAGCCGCGACAGTCGATACGTGTTTGTGACTGCCAAGAAACTGAGTGACCACATGCTTGTGGTGCCCGGGGCTCGAGTGACTGGTTGACGAGCTTGCGGTTTTGTGACTGGTGGTCGAATGTCTGCGAGCCAAAGCCCAGTTACCGTCAGACCGGACGATCAAACCGCACAATGCCATCAACCCGGCTACTAGTAATTTGTTATGTATCCTTATCGATCCTGCCAAAGCACCAGCTTTCAAAC
>CAJCHQ010000141.1 GCA_903970295.1 Bryobacterales bacterium | reverse complement strand
CAAAGCTGTGCGATTACCGATCGTGTATTCACAACCGCCGACAAAGTTTGCTTTATCTGCCGCCTCGCCTTGGGCCGGAATCATTTTGTGGTTGACGTCTGCACCGGCAGCTTTCAAAAGCTTGCAGGACTCCAAATTGTCGTATTGCGCCGCCTGAATCAATGCGGTTTTCCCTAGATTATTTTCTTCAGCCGCCTTAGCCCCAGATTTCAAAAGTAGTCGCACGACATCGGGCCGAAGCACTGCGCTAAAAAGCGGCGGTTCTGTGCCACCACATGTAGGGGCCCCTTTTTTTATTAGAAATTCTATGATATCAAGGCTGTGCCCGTTGAGAATCGACATTCTAAGCGCCTGCGCCAGGTCGTCTTGACTTGTTTGATCGGATACCTGCTGCTGAACATCGGCAAGTGCAATCTGTTTCCGGTCGAACAATTTATAGATTTCGGTAAGCTTTTCGTCCTTAAATCCAGATGGCGAGTATTCGCTCAGATAAGCTTTGGACACCGCGTTCAGCGCGCGGTTGGCACAAGTTCTGGCTTTGCCAGAGGCAAGTTGGAATTTTTGCTCGTAGTAGGTAGCGAGGGCAGCTTCAGCTCCTTTTCTAGCGGCAAGCCAATATTGATATTTTTGCTTGTTCCACAATTCATCATTCGACCAGCGGCGCAGGAACGCATCAAGATTCGGATCAACTTCATGGGCGCCGTCTTCGGTCAGATACCACTGCGGAGCAAGCGAAGCCGTGAGCTCGGCTAAGTACTGTTTACGGTGGTACATCGCGCTGATGGTGCCCTGCGGAGAGCCGCATATATTGTCGAGATTCGCGATATATTTTCTCACGACAGGAAGGTTGTTGATGTCAAAGTTTTTATTTTGATCGACGCTGAGATATCCGTCCCTGCTCGATCCCCAGTAAGCCCGGAAGCTCTCCAGAAATTCGGCAGGATGCTCTTTCACAATCGACTGCGGGACCGAGATCTGCGAGTCACAGGCGTCGGTGATGAAACGCAGGTGCCAGAGAAGCATTTCCAGATCCTTGTAGTGAAGGCGTTTATTGGGATCGAGATTGCCCTCGCCGTCAGGATTCGGCACCTCGACTTTGATTTGGTTCATCAGTGCGTCGACTCGCCCGGATGGATTCGCTGTCGGCACCTTACGCGTCAAATAAAGATATGCCAGATAAGCTTTCGCTTGAGGGTCTTTAAGGAGCAGAAGTTCACGCTCAGCAGACCTGGGGTCAGTGTCGATCAAGTGAATGGCGTGTTGCAGGCGTTTTACTTTGTCGACAGGCGCAGACCAACATATTTGAGCTGGTACAAGATAGAACAGCAGCGTTGATAAAAACGCCAAATTCAATTTTGAGTCACCAGGCGAGTGTTTTTGCATAAGCGTATCTTTCAAAGCGGCAGAATTAAGGCTTGATCTGAAGAGGTTGTGAATTACTGATCTCAATAGTGAAATGAATACTACATAGTGCGCAATTTTAGGCAGACAACCAACCTCATGACCGAACCCAGAGTATCCGCGCTCGGTCACTCCAGGCATACGGACGCTTGAGCTGAAATCCCGAGGGCAACATATATTATGGTATACATTTGCACAAGATCTACGGGAACACGGTTACACGCGCATGATTTTGATAGTCGGAGCCGGGCCAATCGGCATAGAAATGGCGGTTGAATTGCAGCGGCGCAAAGTGCCGTTTCGCATTGTTGAGGCAGGTTCGATTGGCTCGACGATCGATTGGTACGCACCTGGCACAGAAATTTTCTCTTCACCTGAAAGAATCGCAATCGCAGGAATTCCGTTCGAACCCCTGACTCGCAAAGCCTATCGCGAAGACTATCTTTTATATCTTCGCAGTGTCGTCCGCCAATTTAAATTGCCAGTTGAACTTTATCGACGCGTTGTCTCTATCGAAAAGGCAGCAGGCGAAATTTTCAGAGTGAAGATCGCGCCGAGTGTACACGGCGTAGGAGGACCATTTGAAACTGCGGAAACACTTGATGCAGCGCACCCAGTCGAAGCTATTTCGGAAATTGAAACGCTTTAAGTGGAAAAAATCATACTAGCGATTGGTAACTTGCATGTGCCCCAACGTTCAGACGTACCTGGAGAAGATTCTGCTTGGGTGAGTCATTACATGGGAGAACCACATCGTTACGCTGGAACGAAGGTGACTATCGTTGGCTCCGGCAACTCTGCGGCAGAATCGGCGATTCGCCTGTATCACGTCGGAGCAAGCGTCACTTTATGTCATCGCAAAGATGGATTCCGCCCGAAACGGATTAAGCCATGGCTGGCACCAGAACTTGACAATCTAACGAAGGAAGGAAAGATTCGGGTCTTTACGAATTTCGATCTGCAAGAAATCAATCGAGGTGCCGTGGTTGGCTCTAGGGCTGGTGAAGCTGTTTCCATAGATTCTGATTTCGTGCTTCTTCTGACTGGATATCGACAGAAGACGATTCTCTTCGATCAATTAGGTGTGACACTTGTGGATGCGCAGCCGGTCTTCGAGTCGAGCACAATGGAAACAAATGTGCCGAACGTGTTCGTAATCGGCACCGCTGCGGCAGGGACTGAAGTTGGTGGGGTGAAGACGTTCATCGAAAATGCGCATGTCCATGTGGAACGGGTTTTACATGCGTTAAAGCTCGTAGAGAGTGTGCATGCGAATCCAGACCGCCCTTATGATGAACGAGAAATTTGATTAGGGCTAGGCACAAAACATCAGGTGTTTAGTGACTGCTGCCAATGTTTGTCCATGTTGGGCGAATAAGACTTTGTATTCTCCAGATACGCATTCACTTCTTCCATGTCCCATTTCGCGAACGGAGATGTTCTAATCGCCAGTAAACCATCGACTTTGGCTTGAATGTCGGTCTGAATGTCATTGACAATTTCGTCGACTAAAGCCTTGTCTTCAGCCGCTTCAGCCGGGTATTTCAGCTTGAAAGGACGCCACACGCACATGATGATTTTAACCGGCAGCGGGATCGCATTGAATGGAAAAGGCAACAATGGGAAGAATGGTGTCACAGGAAAATATGGTGCATGAAGCAACTTCGCAACTGGCTTGATGTTTGCCAACATCGGATAAACTTCTTCGCCGCCGATCGTGACTACCGGAACTAAGGGGGCGCCTGTCTCAAGAGCGGCCCTGACAAAACCATCGTGGAACTCGACCAACTTGTACCGGTCTTTGAATAACTTGCCGGTTCCTTTTTCGGCTTCCGGATAGATAGACACCAACTCTTGCTTGCGCAGGAGCTTTGTCATGATTTCATAATCAGGTGGCACGCTACCAAACCCGCGCAGACACTCCCCAATCACCGGAGCCTTAAGCAAGAACTTGGTCACTAGAAAGCGGACTCGACGCGGGTCTGGATGATTGTTGATGATGCCATCGTAGAGAAGACACCCATCGACTGGTAAAACACCGGAGTGATTACCAAAGAGGAGAGCGCTTCCCTGCGCTGGAATGTTTTCCAGTCCGGCGATTTGCACGCCAAACCAGTCTCTATATAAGAAGCTAAAGAATCTCTCAACGCGCGCGTACGCATCGAGATTAAAGCCATATTCGTCGACGTCGTTATCATAACGGTTGAAAAATTTGGCTCGAGATGAGCTTTCGATTGGTTCGGTTGTCGCTGTATTTACCATTTGGCTGACCTGCGCTGCCGAAATGAAACCGGTATGGAAGACTTTGAACTTGGCATTTAGTTCCAGGAAATGAGCACAGTTCGAGCAGAGTGCCAGCTCCGGGGTATGCATTGCCCTGGCATGCTCGGGCGACATGTTCAGCGGAACTAAATCTCAAGCTCCGCGTCCACTTCAGGTCATGGAGAAGCAACCGGCACTACCACCTATCGACTTTGGCGATTCGGCTGCTCGCCCAGCCGCAGCAGGCACTGACGCACTCTCGCACGACACTGTCATGCGCCGCCTGTTCGCCCCCTCGACTAATTTGCCGGAGGGGCGAAATGAGCAGGCCGTTGTGGTTGTATCATGCGGAACCGAACGTGCCGTAACCCATAGTCGCATAGAAGATCTGATTGCGCATGGGACCGAGCAACTTAGAGAGCACGGCATCAAGGAGGGCGATAAAGTTGTCTTCTACAGCGAGAATTCACCAGAATTGAGTTCAACAATATTGGCGTGTTGGAAGCTTAAGGCGATGGCGGTCTTAATCGATTATCGCTCGAAGCGTCCTGAGGTTCTGACATTAGCCAAACGTGTGGGCGCCAGACTATTGGTAACAGCGAAGAAGTTATACACCAATTTCGCCGCCGAAATTAAGTTTTTTACCGAAGAAGACATAGACGTGTTGGATGTTTCGCAGTTCGTAAAGTGCAAAAACATTGCCAAAACATCGCAGCCAGATCTTTATGCTCACGCTGTACAGGCATCCGATAGCCAGACTCTCGATCTCGACCGACCGGTGTTAGCGATTCTCACCTCTGGAACCACAGGCGCTCCGAAAATTTCTGTTCACACCTTGCGGTCAATTGCGGAAAACATCATCGACGTCGCCGATGCCACAAAACTGACACACAACATGACTGCGCTAACACCCTTGCCAATCAGTCACATCTTCGGACTATCGGTCTTTCTGGCAACACAAGTTCTCGGTGTTAAGACCGTCCTGACAGAACTCGAACCTGTAGGATTCGTCAAAGCCGTTCACCGTTACAAGCCGGAAGTGATTGCCGCATTGCCTCAATTTTACGGCGCACTGATGTCTGCTCCGAATGGCTACATCGACTTGCGTAACACCGATCTGCTGTTGTGCGGTGGCGCCCCGCTTACGGTATCACTAGCGGATAAATTTGAAGAGAAGTTTGGCAAACGATTGAACAACGGCTATGGATCTACCGAGTGCAAGATTGTGGCCTTGAACAAAGATGGTCCGGTGCTATCGGTCGGAAAAACGATCGGCAGAGTCAAAGTCGACATCGTCAACGAACAAGGCAATGTTTTGCCCGCAGGCAAAAGCGGCGAAGTGCGCATAAGTGGTTCGATGTTGATGACCGGATATTTCGACAATGAAAAAGAAAGCAGTAAGGTTCTTCAGAGCGGACATTACTACACCGGTGACATAGGGCGATTCGAAGATGGCAATTTGTTTATTGCTGGTCGTAAGAACGACGTTGTCATTGTTGGC
Source organism: Bryobacterales bacterium (assembly GCA_903970295.1). Next base: position 1,296 of record CAJCHQ010000141.1, on the reverse strand, counting down.
GGAGTCGTCGTTCAAGCCGGCGAGATCGAAGAGGCACTGCGCAATAATCCGGAAGTAAAAGAAGTGGCTGTCACAGCGGTTCCAAATAAAAGATTGGGACAAATCGTCAAAGCATCAGTGGTGCTCATGGACGACAAGGTGGCAGAGAAATTGAAATCTACCGATCGCGAAGTCAGCGTTGAAGCTCATCGAGAAATGCGACGCCAGTTCAGGTCATTTTGCAAAGAGCATCTATCGCGCTACAAGCGACCGATGCGCTGGGAGTTTCTGGGTCCCCATGATAATTTGCCGAAGACGCTCGCCGGAAAAATAAACAAAAAGGACATCGTCGCGAGTGATATAGTGAAGGCGGATCTGACGTTTTGACACATCCGCGATGGCGCCACTCTATTTGGTATGGCGCGCTGCTCTCTTTGGTCAATTTCGCTAGGCAATGAAGCGAACCACACCACCGTCTACGCGCAGCGCTGCTCCAGTTGTGGCTGATGCCTGTTCCGAGCACACATATACGACCATGTTAGCCACTTCCTCGACAGTCGCAAATCGTTGAATTAGAGAGGTCGGACGGTTATCTTTGAGAAATTGCTGCTGAACTTCTTCCAAAGATTTGCCTTGCTCTTTCGCAGTTGGCTCTAGCCAAGTGCTCAAGCTCTCAGATGCTGTGGGGCCAGGCAAAACCGAATTCACTGTGACACCAGAACCAGCAACCGATTCGGCGACTCCCCGAGCCACTGCCAGCTGTGCGGTTTTTGTCATGCCGTAGTTGATCATCTCCTTGGGAATATTTAGAGCCGATTCGCTGCTGATGAAAACTATTCGTCCCCAGCCTTTTGCCACCATGCCGGGAAGATAATGCCGCGTCAGCCGCACACCACTCATAACATTGAGTTCGAATAAGCTCGTCCAATCTTCATCCGTAAGTTCTGCAAATGGTTTTGGAGTGGCGGAGCCAACGTTGTTCACAAGAATATCGGCTTCCTTTGCTTGAGTTATTAGAGCAGCTGCACCTGCAGCAGTAGCCATATCTGATGCGGCACCACTGAGCTTGGCTTTCGGCACAGTTTTTTGAATCTCGGCGATTGCGCTTTGCACACGAGCCTCGGTTCTACCGTTGATCACAACGTGGGCTCCAGCATTAGCGAGACCTGCGGCAATGGCAAGACCAATTCCCGCTGTTGAACCACTTACTACGGCACGCTTTCCGGACAAATCAATGTGCATTTTTAAAATTCTCCCGAGATTGGCTTGCCATCCTGAAACACATGACATTCATGCGCGAACGCTTTACGATTGCTT
>CAJCHQ010000140.1 GCA_903970295.1 Bryobacterales bacterium | reverse complement strand
TTTTCAATGTATTTAAAATTTTTCAAAATCAAGAATGGCATGCTACCGGGTTATATTGAGGTGAAGGTGCAAAGCACGCTGGAAGCGCCTGAAAATACTGAGCTGAAGGGCTTCTTCTACGCCGTACCTGGCACTAATATCTGAACTGTTGTTATTTGGCTTGATCCAATTCGAAAGCGTCGTGGATCAATTTTGCCGCTCGTTGTGCGTCATCACGACTGACAACACACGTCAATTTCATTTCGCTCGTGGCGATCATTTTGATGTTGATGCCGCTCTCACCAAGAACTTCGAAGAATTTAGCAGCGATGTCCGGTTGGCCAATCATACCGACACCGATCAAACTGACTTTAGCAATATCCGGATCGGCCAAAACTTCTCCGGCTCTCAATTTGGCTTTGAGTTCTTGCATTACGGCAACGCTTTCTTCAACGTCGGTCTCGTGTACGGTGAAAGTAACATTGTTTAAGCCCAACGACGGATGCACTGCTTGCATGATCATGTCCGTGACGATGTTTTTGTCGGCGAGCGCGCGCATAATTTTTCCAGCCACACCCGGTTGATCCGGCACGTCCATGATCGCTACGCGGGCTTGGTCTTTGTCGACTGCGACACCACTGACGGTGCGGTAGATTTCCAAATCTTTTCCTCCCTGAATCGTTGTGCCCGCATGCTCAGGCTTGAAAGTATTGCGTACGCGGAGCTTGACACCGTACTGGCGGCCCAATTCAACAGCCCGGGGATGAATCACCTGAGCGCCCAGGCGAGCCATTTCCAATACCTCTTCGTACGAGATTGTGGATAACAGCCGGGCTTTGGGAATGGCGTTGGGATCGGCTGTGTAGATTCCGTCCACATCGGTAAATATGTCGCAAACCTGGGCATTCATCGCCGCCGCCAGGGCGACCGCGGTAGTGTCCGAACCGCCGCGACCGAGAGTGGTTATTTCGCCAGTGCGAGTTATGCCCTGAAACCCAGCTACGATCAAAACTTCATTATCTGCCAGAGCGTTTTGCAATGCATCTGTTTTGAGATCGATGATGCGGGCTTTATTGAAAACCGTTTCGGTGAAAATGCCGACTTGATAAGCCGTGAAAGATTTGGAGCGAATGTTCATCGAGCGCAGAACGATCGAAAGTAAAGTAATCGAAATTTGCTCGCCGGTTGAGAGCAAGGAATCGAGTTCTCTCTTGTCTGGAGTTTGTGTGCACTGCCGCGCCATTTTGATCAAATAGTCGGTGGTGTCGCCCATCGCCGACAAAACCACAATCAAAGGTCCCGACTGCAAGCGGTCTTTAACGATATCGGCTACATGCTGAATACGCGCAATATTTTTGACGGACGTACCGCCAAATTTGAGGACGCTGAGTGGGCTGGAAGTCGTCATCAACTAATTTGCGTCAGCCCTTCTCTATCAACTTCCAGATCGAGGACTGTCGGAGTCTCCGCTTTGCGATCGGCCCAATCGTTGAGGATAGTCAGAATCTCAGATTTGTTCTTTTCCTGGACGATGACTAAAACAGAAGAACCTGCGCCACTTAAAACGCAGCCGAGTATCGGTGATTCGGCCAGAAGCGATTGTAGTTCTCCTAGCTCGGGCACGAGTTCTTGTCGATATGGCTCATGCAACTTATCGTGCAAGGCTTGGCTCAGAAGTTCGTCATCGGCGCTGTGAATCGCCGCCGTGAGCATAGCGACCCGCTGCAGATTGTGCACGACATCGGCTTTAGGCAGTGACTGGGGAATTGCTGCTCGCGCTTTGTCAGTGCTGAGAGGGTAGTTAGGCACACAAGCAATAACTCTCCACTGTTGTGGCCAATTCACTTTTTGAGTGATGATATTCGCTTTCGATCTAGCGAACGAATTAGCGGTTTGAGGCTCGAAGTGCGAAATCACCAGGTCGCCGAAAAGGCTGGCGGACAAATTGTCTATGTGTCCTTCGAATTGGGTGCAATCAAGCAGCAATTGATTGGCGTGAACGACATCGCCGGACAAAACACTAGCGCCATACGCCGCACCGACAATGGCGCTTGCGCTGCTGCCTAAACCGCGCCCGGTAGGAATGTCGGTATATATTGCTATGCGAATTCGAGCGAGTAAATCGGCGTCACCGTGCCACAATTTGCTCAGCACCTGATAAACCAGGTTGCTCTTGTTTACAGGTAATTCTTCAGCCAGTTTGCCGTGCTTGGTGACCAGAGGCCAAGAATCTTGTTCTTCTTTCAACACTGTGAATTGCAACCATGTGTGCAGGCGCAGTGCCAGTGCCATGGTGTCGAAGGCTGGTCCAAGATTGGCTGTGCTGCCGGGTATCCGAAGAGTGAGCGTGCGAACGACTGCTTCTGATTTGTTCTGCGCCGGCAAGAAACCGGCTGGATAATTTTTGCTTTTGAATTCTGTTTTCACGTGCAGCACAAATTGGATCGTTTGGTCTTGACTGGCAACTGTATATACGGACAGCAACTCGCTGTCGACACGGCAATTGTTCTTCCGTGAATAATACCACTGGGGCTGAGTTCTCCACGAAATTTGCCGATCGGCAACCACTAGCGCGGCGCGTGCTTGGTTCTTGCTGCTCTTTTGCTAACTTCACCGAAGTTACGCTAAGGGTGATGGTTGTTAACATCTCGGCAACACTGTGAAGCGTTTTACCAACCCGCGTGCGCTTAACCTGTTGTGACGGTGCAAGTGGGGATTATTGCTCTTAACATGAGCGGCAGCTCAAACGGAAACTGGCAATGTGCTGCGGATAGAGTGCGATATCCCTGTTCAGTTTATTTCGGATTTCCAGAAGCAAGCTACCACCCGCCTTTTATCAGCATACTAAAACTCCAGCGAGTACGTGCATCCATGGCGGTCCGGTTTTCAAGTGCGTTTTGAAACCACGGTCGAAACTATGACCAGCCGCCTCTATTTGTACGTACTGGCTCCGCGCTATGGCTAGCTTCTCGAATTCGCATGAACCCGAAGGGGACATCGAGGTTCGATCATCCTGACCGAACCTAACTCACTCTTACCAAAAGGTAGAAACACCATGGCCATCTACGATAATTTGACTCGGATCGACTCCCTGAGCAGCCTGAAGGCCCTGCAGAATCTGGTGGCCGCAATGGCCGCGTTCGGCGAACAAAGCGTGCGCGTGAGCATTGCTATCTCGCAGCAGACTGACGGCGGCACAGTGGAACTCGACACCCTGGACACGGGCGCATCAACGCCGCGCGGCCAGGCCGATCCCGGTTTCCACAGCGACAATCTGATCTTCGGCGCCGACTTCCGCACGGGTGCCCTGGCTTTTCTGACACATCGGGCCTGGACCGATGCGGCTGTCGCTCTGCGCAATCCCAATGTCGTCGCCACCGGCACAATTCAGGTCCAGCAGGCATGGTCGAACAGCTATGTGAACTACAGCGTCGAGGTGAAGCAGGTCGACAACGTCATTCACTTCACATCGCTGCAGACCACCGTCTGAACTGCCACCCTCAACCTCGGCGCCCTAAGGCTGCCGAATCCCTCCAACTTGTGAGAATTCGAACTATTGAGGTCACCACATGAAGAGTCATCGCTTGATTGCTGCGAGCCTGGCGCTCGCTGCAGCATTCGGACTGGGGCTTGCTTCTTCGCCATCATATGCGAGAGCACCCTCGGTCAATGATCCCAACCCGCACAGCCGAGTGATCAGTGGCTGGGACCAACAGCAGTCGGTCGAATACAACGCGCTTCCGGCGCCGCAAATGGGGCAGTCCTCAGTCGGGGTAGTGGAAAGACGCCACTACGTCAACTCGCCGTCCTGCCTTTTCCATTGCGGTAGCGTGCACGACACGTACTACTTCACCGAGAGCCGGCTGAACGCGACGTACGTCGACGCTTTTCAGCGCTGGATCCTGCACACCTCCGACGGTGACTGGTACAGCTTCGCTCCCGGCGCCTCCAGCGGCAACAGGCTTGCCGGCAAACCAGTCGTCAACGAACCAGGCATTCGTTCCTCGGTGATCGACTCAGCCGATCAGAGGGTGGTGCGTGGAGTGTCCATGAGCGGCGGCCAGATGCTGGCTACCTATCAGTGCACGCATTCGCTGCCTTACTACGACGAAACCTACACGACACAAGAGCTGGTGCAGACAGCCTACGTGCAACTGGACTCGGGACCGGCGTACATGGCCTGGATCGGTCAGCGCGAATACATGGTGCGGCCCGGCTCGAGCCAGGTCGAAATCTTGTCTTCGAAGCCGGTCGTCCAGCAGGGTCGTCAGTACTCGCGGTTGGACTACAACGACCAAGTGCAGTCGGTGGATGTCGTTGATGTCAACGGCACGACGATGACGCTGCGCTACACGTTCACTCACGACGAGACCTATGTCGCCGACGAATATTACGTCGATCGCGCCAAGCAAGCCTCATACGATCAGGACCGCCATCTCTGGGTTCTGAACATCGACGGAGTGGACTATGCCGTGGCTTTCGACGGCGACGATACGGACGGTTGGAACGGCACAGTGGTTCACGCACCGCGCCGCTTCGGTCGTCCGCAGTATGTCGTGCCTGGGACGGGCGGTGCTGTGGTTCCCGGTCGTCCCACCGACGCACCGGCTGCTTCCGGCAACGACTGCATCCGAGGCGTGAACTGCCCGACTCCCGCTGCGCCGGCTCACGGCAACGACTGCATTCAGGGTGTGACTTGCCCTGCCAGTGCGCCGCCGCCCAGGGGCAACGATTGCATCAAGGGTGTCACCTGCTGATGTAGGCTGACTGAGCCTTGATGAAGTGATGATGAGGAGGGGTGGCGGTGCTGCCCCTCCTTTTTTATGGACTGAGTCCAGCTTTTTTGACTACACGGTTTTTTTGCGAAAACATTGCGGAAAAAGACAAAAACGGTAATTAAAATCGCAACGAAAAAGATATAAGCTGCAGACATGCAGGCATATACAGCTGCAGGCATATACAGCTGCAGACATGAAGAGCGGGTGCCAACATCGGCGCAGACCTGGATCGCGAAAATTATAGGCGCATGTGCTTTCTCAGTATATCTGCGTCTGCTTCGACCGGCGTTAACTTGGGTTTGCAGATTTTGAGTGGCATATTTGGGTCCTTCAGACCATTACCCGTGAGGACGCAGACAACTGTGGCGTCAGCGGCTACGCTACCGTTTTTTAGATGCTTGATCAAACCGCCAATGCTGGCTGCGCTCGATGGCTCGCAGAATATGCCTTCACTGGAAGCGAGTAGACGATAGGCGTCTAATATTTCGTCATCGCTGACCATGTCGATCTTGCCCTGGGAATCAGTAGCTGCGGCAACGGCTTCGGTCCAGCTGGCAGGGTTGCCGATGCGAATGGCGGTCGCGATCGTTTCTGGATTGGGAAAAGGTTTGCCGTGCACGATAGCGGCCGAACCTTCAGCTTCGAAGCCATGCATGTGAGGCGTGCTTGTCGCTTTGCCTAGCTCTTTGTATTGCTTGAAACCGCGCCAATAAGCGCTGATATTGCCGGCGTTCCCGACGGGAATGCAGAGGTAGTCGGGTGCCTGCCCTAACTGCTCGATCACTTCGAAAGCGGCAGTCTTTTGTCCCTCCAATCTAAATGGATTGATCGAGTTGACGATAGTCACCTGACCATCTTGACCGAGGGCCCGCACCATATCCAGTGCGACGTCGAAATTGCCGTCGATGCAAACGACTTCTGCTCCGTACATGAGAGCCTGCGATAGTTTGCCGAGCGCGACTTTGCCAGCGGGTAATATCACATAGCAGGTCAAGCCGGCTTTGGTTGCATAAGCCGCGGCTGAAGCGCTGGTATTGCCGGTCGAAGCGCAGATTACGGCTTTGGCACCGGATTCCACCGCCTTCGACACTGCCAGAGTCATGCCGCGATCTTTGAAACTGCCTGTCGGATTCAACCCTTCGAATTTGCAAAACATGTTCAACTTCGGAAATCCGATTTTGGCCGGCAACCGCAACGCCTGAACCAAAGGAGTGTTGCCTTCGCATAGCGTGATCACGGGAGTGTCGTTTGTCACCGGCAGGTACTGGCGATATTTTTCAATCAATCCCTGGTGTCGAACGCCTGTTTGCAGTTGCTTTTGTGTCATGCCTACCTCGAAAGTTTCCGGTTCAAAAGATTTGTTTCAGGACTTGTGCTCACATAGTTACGAGGAAAAAATTCGGAAGCAACTCTTCAATTCTTTGAAGAATGCGCATTTTTCCACTTCAGTCAGCGCCTGACGCATCGTTTTTTCTGGCGTGGATTGAGTGATTATGAGAATTTCGGCGTGATCGCCCTGAGTGCCTTTCTGAAAGATACTGGAAAGGCTGATCTGATTGGCACCAAATATAGTGCCGATTTGGCCGATGACACCGGGCGTGTCGCCGACGAGAATTCGCAGAAAGAAAGGGCACGACCAACTGCCGACAGGCACCACGGAACCCCATTCTGATTTGATCGCCGGTTGGAAGTATGTGGCAAAATCGGGCAGCTGCAGGGCGCTTGCCAGGTTGATCGTGTCACCGACTACCGCCGAGGCTGTCGGCAGACTGCCGGCTCCTGGCCCAACCATCAATATTTCGCCGACTGCATTGCCATTGACGAGAATGCCATTGCTCGCGCCCGAGACATTGGCGAGGGGGTGACTGATCGGCACGAGCATCGGGTGCACGCGCACATCGCACGTGTTGTTTTCGGCATGGCGAGAGGTTCCTAATAGTTTGATCCGATAACCGAACTCTTTCGCATAGGCTATATCCTGGGCGGTTATCTGGCGTATTCCTTCCCTGAAGATGTCTGCGGGTTTGATGAATCGCTCATAGGAAAGTGCTGAAAGAATGGAAAGCTTGTAAGCGACATCGTGGCCGTCGACGTCGTTTGTGGGATCGGCTTCGGCGAAACCAAGTTCCTGCGCCTGGGCGAGAGCGTTGTCGTACGATTCGCCCTTGCTTTCCATCAGAGAAAGAATGAAGTTGGTGGTACCGTTCAAGATGCCAGTGACGGCGGAAATTTCGTTGGCTTCCAGGCCCTTATGCATTGTGGAAATCAAGGGAATGCCGCCAGCAACGGACGCTTCGAAAAAAATGGCAACGCCCTTGTCTCGGGCTAAAGCAAATAATTCGGGACCGTACTTGGCTAGAACTTCTTTGTTGGCAGTGACGACGTGTTTACGTCTTTCCAGGGCGCCCCGAATGTACTCGAGAGCCGGATGTTCGCCACCCATGGCTTCGATGACGATTTCGATTTCGGGATCTTCGACAATCTCGGCGACATTTGTCGTTAGCGGGCAAGTGGCTTTGACCGGTCGTTCTTTCTTCGGATCTTTGACGGCGATTTTTTTTAAATTCAATTTT
>CAJCHQ010000139.1 GCA_903970295.1 Bryobacterales bacterium | reverse complement strand
AGAAACAGCATCTTCTGAAACCACCTCAGAGGCATCCGCTTGCATATATGCAACTACGGCGGCCACCGCTGCCGCCACATCGCTGACGTCGGGTTGCTCAGCAACTCGATTGGCAATTTCAAACTTAAGCGGGCTGACGACCATGGCGCCATTATAGCCCCGACCTGGTCAGGCTAAGCTTAGAGTTTATGCGAACAAAGAAAAAAACTAGCCTTTAAGGGCCTCAGCGCCACCGACGATTTCCAGCAATTCCTGCGTGATACTGGACTGCCGGGCTTTGTTGTAAACCAGAGTCAATGAATTAATCAGGTCTCTGGCGTTATTGGTGGCATTGGTCATCGCGTTCATCCGGGCCGCGAGTTCAGAGGCGCTGGCTTCGAGCAAAGCCTGATAAACCGTATTCTGGATATATTTTGGCAAAAGCTCTTTCTCCATCACTTCCATAATCGATGGCTCGAACAGGCGCTCCGGCTTGATCATGCTATGGGCAGCTTTTTCAGGGGCCGTGACGGGCAAGAATTTGAGATTAGTCACTTGCGAGCGCAGCATAGAAATAAACTTTGTGCCAATTACTTCCACCGCATCCACGCCACCCTTGTCGGAACCTTTGATGAACAATTCAGCCGCTTGATCAGCGATCAATTTCGCCTCCTGAACGGTGGGAATTGCCGGCAACAATGTGTAGACCTTGGCTTTTTCGACTTTGATCGGTTTGAAAAACGAGACCGCTTTCAGACCGACCAGAACGAGCGCCACTTCTTTATTTTCATCGCGCAGTGTTTGAATACGTTGCAGGGCTTCGCGAAAAACAATCGTGTTGTAGGAACCGCACAAGCCGCGATCGGAACCGATGATCAGAAGCCCGACTTTTTTGACCGGGCGGGCGTGCAAAAGCGGCAACTCTTGCAAATCAATGGCGCTCGATTCCGAGACCGCTTCGCGCAACATTTGAATGACGGCTTGAGTGAACGGGCGGGCAGCTTGCACACGCATTTGCGCACGCCTGACTTTAGCAGCCGCCACCAGCCTCATCGCGCTTGTGATTTTGCGCGTGGCCTGGACGCTTTTGATCCGGTTTCGAATTGCTTTGAGGTTAGCCATTTAGGGCAGTCTTCCTATGGGTTGAAGAAGTTCGTTTTGAACTTGGTCAGATGGTCGAGGAGCGCTTTTTCGTCTTCGGCACTGGGTTTGTCACCAGCGTTCAATTTAGCTTCCACATCCTTAGCCTGAGCGGAGAGATATTTGAACCACTCGCTCTTGAATTTTTGAATATTTTTCGAATCGACATCATCGAGCACACCTTTGTTGGCGGCATAAATCATCGACACTTGCTGAGCGAGAAGCAGAGGCTGATACTGCGGTTGCTTCAAAACTTCAGTCAGTTTTTGACCACGACGGATCTGATCTTGTGTGGCCTTATCCAGGTCAGAAGCAAATTGAGCAAATGATTCCAACTCACGAAATTGAGCCAGGTCGAGACGCAGCTTACCGGCCACCATTTTCATCGCTTTGCTCTGAGCAGAACCACCGACTCGGCTCACCGAAATACCGGCGTTGATGGCTGGGCGCACACCGGCATAGAACAAATCTGTTTCCAAAAAGATTTGTCCGTCGGTAATTGAAATTACGTTGGTGGGAATGTAAGCAGAAACGTCGCCGGCTTGTGTCTCGATGATGGGCAAAGCGGTCAAGGAGCCAGCGCCCAAAGCATCGCTCAATTTGGCAGCACGCTCGAGCAGGCGGCTGTGCAGATAGAAAACGTCGCCAGGATAAGCTTCACGACCAGGCGGACGACGCAGGAGCAAGCTCATCGCCCGGTAGGCTTGAGCGTGCTTGGACAAATCGTCATAAACGCAAAGAGCATGCATGCCCTTTTTCATGAAGTACTCGCCGATCGCCGCCGCCGTGTAGGGAGCAAGGAATTGCAAAGCTGGTGCAGCCGTGGCCGGAGCATCGACAATCACTGTGTACTCCATAGCGCCGTGCTCTTCCAGAACCTTCTGAATGCGACCGACGTTGCTGTCTCTTTGACCGATCGCCACATAGATGCAAATCGGGCGATTAGGTTGAGTCTTCTGATTGATGATGGTATCAATGGCGATGGCAGTCTTGCCGGTCTGACGGTCACCGATGATCAATTCCCGTTGACCACGACCGATGGGAATCATGCCGTCGATGGCAGCAATGCCGGTCATCAAAGGCTCGTGTACTGATTTGCGTTGGACGATACCGGGCGCTTTCACTTCAATCGGGCTGAATTCAGTGGTGGCAATCGGTCCTTTGCCATCCAGGGGCAAACCGATCGGATTGACGATGCGACCAAGAAGCGCTTCACCGACCGGGGTCGAGGCGATCAAGCCGGTCGTCTTCACGTTCATGCCTTCGTAAATTTTGCGTCCTTCGCCGAGGATGACAACCCCGACGTTATCTTCTTCCAGGTTCAAAACCATGCCGCGTGTATGCTCTTCGTCTTCGAATTCGACGAGTTCACCGGCCATCGCTTTTTCCATGCCGTAAACACGGGCGATACCGTCACCGACTTGCAACACGCTGCCGACGTTGCTAACGCTCAAGGTCGAACGATATTGCTCGAGCTGCTGCTTGAGTACGGAGGTAATTTCATCGGGTCGGATTGCCATCTTGTCTAAACCTCTTTTTTGTTCTTTCTCATACCGAAACCAATAGTCTCTCTAAATTCTGCAATTTGCCTTTGAGACTGCCATCGATCACCTGGTCGCCCAAACGCAAAACGACTCCGCCCAGAAGGCTCGGATCGACTTTTACATCCAATTCCAAACTGCTGCCCAGATGCTCGGTCAAGCGCGCCTTGATATTGGCGACAGCGCTGTCACTGAGTTTGTCTGCGCTGATCAAACTGGCGCTGACAATATTTTTGCGAGCGTTGAGAAATTTGTGATACTCCGATTCTATCGCCGGCAAAATCGCGAAACGGCGCTTGTCGAGCAAAAGTTCGACCAGACGCAGACTGATTTCTTGAATTTTGTTCTGAAAAAGCTGGACAATGATCTTGCGTTTTTCTTCAGTCGGCACGGCC
>CAJCHQ010000138.1 GCA_903970295.1 Bryobacterales bacterium | reverse complement strand
CTTGCCCAGGCCCGGCACGCCGATTCCGTGATCGGTCAGCTTCTCGTCTCCAACTTCCTGGCGCAGTACTATCAGCCATTCTTTGACGCATTTGTTGAACAATACCGGATCTTTATCTTCTTGACTGTCTAGCTTTTGCTCCAGTGCTTCTGCGTAGACTTGATGCGTATTGCTGTCGTCGTAGTTTTTCTGCAGCGACATTTTAATTAGCTTGATCGCTTTGTCGTATTGGTTGTGCTGCAAGGCGTACTGGGCTGACGAGCGCAAAGCACCGGCGCTGACTTCACCGCCTGAGTGCATGGCGTCCATGGAGGTGACGGTGCCCGTGTATTCTTCTTCTTCTTCGGCACCACGAGCAGGCGTAGATTGAAGCAGCGTGGCAAGCAATAAAATAACCCACAGCCTTCGGCTCAGCCTCCGAAGCGGAAAAAAAAGCGGTAGCGGCATATGTTGTTTCTCCAGGGGCCTATTACTAAAACGTTGGCAAGTGGAGAAAAGTTCAATTCAACAGCGTGACATTTTGCTAATGTGTTGCCAACTTGTTGAACGCCATCCGAATTTCATTGCCAGGCGCCATTTTGGCCGGGTGTTGTTGATCCATTTTTTTCACCTGAACCACCACCGGCTTCTTTCCAACAATCATGGCTTTCACCAGATAAGTGTCCAAATCTTCCTGTGAAAGGTCGCCTGAAATGGTTTTGACCTCTTTCCCGTTGCGGTCGAAGATTGCTGTGTAAGGAGTGTATTCGACTGCCAGTTTGTCGACGATGTCTTTGTTCGCCGGATCATCGCTGCTCACTTTGCAGAAGTCGATGGCTTTGCCCCGTCTCTCCTGTTCGTTGTTGACAGTGGTGACGTAACTCTGACCCGGGGCTTGCCAATTTTGCATGACAACAATTGCCCGTGGTCGGTCGGCGGCGATTATCGATGTACGTATGCCCTCGAGCGCCTGCACTCTCACTTTCTGGTCGACTCGGGCGTATGAGAAGCAGCCGCCACCGATGACTAAGAGAACCGCAAGCCAGATGATCGGACCGATGCGGTATTTCACAGGACCCAAACAGGCGAGGGCCGAAACCGACTTCTCGGTCGATCCATCGTATTTATGTCCGCAGCGGCGGCAAGTAGAAAAATCGGTGCTATCTATTAAACGGCAATCCGAGTTCGGGCAGATTTTGGCTTTGGCAGTTGCTTTCATGGTCTCCTCCCTCGAACGGTTTAATCAACTACCGTTCGCCTTAATTTTGGTCGAACTGACATTCGTTCGGTCTGAAGGGACGGTTGGGCTCCCGGTGTGTTCCGGTTAAGTCTGGATTGAGACGCACATCGCAACGTAGGGCGTCCAAAAATCGCGGGTTCTCGTGGCTGTAAGCGTATGGCTTTGAAGCGGTTACAGATTTTTACCGGGAAGGGTGGTAGTCTCGGGTATAAATTGCCTATGGACCCACTGCAGAAGTTCGACAACGTTACCGAAGGTACGTTGGACCTGAAAAATTCAAGCGCGGCGACGCCTCTAAATAGGGCTGAATCCCAGTTCGCAACGGGAACAGTTATTGGCGGGCACTATAAGATTCTCGATTTTATCGGCGCTGGCGGGATGAGTCGTGTGTATAAGTGTGAAGATCTGACGATCAGTCGGATCATCGCCATCAAAACTTTGCAGCTCGGTGCCAGTGACGACGCCACTCGGCGTGTGCAAGTCGAGGGCAAAGCGATCGCGCGGCTCGAACATCCTAACATCGTCAAACTCTACGGCTTGCAGGTTCTGCCCGACGGAGCGCCGATGTTGATGATGGAATACATCGCCGGCAAAACCCTTGCCCAAATCCTTGAGAGCGGTAGTGCCTTGAGCGTACAACGAGCAATGCGAATCGCTGCGCAAATTTGCGCGGGACTTTCTGCTGCCCATCTTGTCGGTGTCGTGCACCGAGACTTGAAACCGAGCAACATCATGCTTTTGCATGCCGGTGGTGCGGATGAAAAAGTAAAGTTGCTCGACTTTGGCATTGCCAAAATTCAGGAAGAATCTCCCGGCGCCGGTGCCACGCGCACTGGTGAAATTTTTGGAACGCCGACTTATATGAGCCCCGAACAAGCATTAGGAAAGCGGTGCGGACCGCAAACGGATCAATACTCTCTCGGTTGTGTGCTCTATGAGATGCTAACCGGTAAGCCACCCTTCAGTGGTGGCAGTCAGTTGGAAATAATGATGGCACACGTGCAAGAGCCAGTGGTGCCGATCGACAAAGTAAGCAAAAAACAAATTCCCAGGCACCTGGTCGATGCGATTCATAAGCTGCTTGAGAAAAATCCAGCGGATCGTTTCGCCACCATTGATGATGCCATTCGCGCTTTGTTCAGTCCAGGAGCTGCGGGAAACTCTGGGCAGCCACGCAGAATTATGATCGCTACCGGAACTCTAATCGCATTGGCCGGACTATGTGCGATCGGGTTATGGCAACTGGAACATGGGACAAGAGCGGGTGGTGCGGCGCAGTCAGAATCAGGTACATATGCCGACCACATCGCCGAAAATTCTTCTTCGCCTGCGAGTGACTCTCAGCACGACCTTTCCCGCGACGACTTAAGGCTTGCAGAATGGGTGAAGTTACATCGTGCTGATCAACGTTTGGACAGCAGATGGAAAGAATTGAGCTCGATGTCGCATGTGACTAATGAGGGTCTGCGATGTCTGGAGCAGATGACTAAATTACAGTTTCTCGATTTGAGCCGCTGGCAGTTGACAGGCAGTGCATTGATATATTTGGTCAATTTGCCATTGACCGATCTCGATCTCGAGAACATGGATCTAAAAACTAGCGACATCAGAAATTTAGCTCGCATACAAAGTCTGAAAAAACTCAATTTGGGTCTATCCACGATCGACGACCAGGGTTGCAAACTGCTCGCGGGCTTGAAAAACCTCGAGGAGTTACACGTCGATACGACCAATATTTCGCCTCATGCTCTGGCCGATATTAGCCATATTGAAAGTTTGCGCAGCCTTTATGTGAATAACGATAAAGTCAGTGGCGGTTTTGCTGATCTCCATACTGCTCCTTTGAAAGAACTTTCAGTTTCAGCAGTCAACTTGAACCATAAAGATATTCGAGATATAGCTCGAATCAAAACTCTACGAAGCCTTTTCGTCGGTAACACCGAGATTGATGACAACGATTTGCTTACTCTGGCTAATCTACCGGCTCTCGAGCAGATATTCGTGAACAATTGTTCTGGTATAACCCGCGACGGATTGCGAAAATTCAGCAATGCCAACGATAGTGATGCGCGAGTGCTGACGGATAGGAACTCGATTTTCATTGCCGAGCCGCGTCGTAAGAAAACAGGACCCAATCTCCTCTTTAATCCCAGTTTCGAGATCGGTAAGACACTGGCAATGTGGCAGGACATCCAGCCTGGAAATAAGATGATTCCAGGTTGGACTGTCAGCCACGGTAGTATTGGTGTGATCGGAAAGTATTGGCGCGCCGCCGACGGAGACACATCGATCGAGTTAAATGGTACCGCACCAGGTACTATAGAACAAACTTTCAAAACTATTCCTGGCTCTACATATCTTGTCAATTTTATGGTGTCGAGAAATCCTGGTACAAACCGCGAATTTTTGAATTTCAGAATAAGCGCTGCCGGGCAATCAAAGGAGTTTCGGATTCCAGGGTCCGGACAGCATCCGGAGATGATGCTCTGGCAACCGACTGAGTGGCAATTCGTAGCCAGTTCGGCCAGAACTACCCTCGCTTTTCGTGCGCTCTCGGATGGAGACATGGGCGCCGCCATCGACAACGTCACTGTCTATGCAACCAAATGACGTTTTTACAACCGCTTCACCCCGCTCCACAAAATCCCCATATTGGGCAATTAGAATGGATACATCGACTCGGACTCGCGAAGCAGCTATGCAGAAATTACTAATTGCCTTATCCCTGACAGTTTGCACGACTATGCCCGCATGGGCCAAGCCGGCAAACACGGACGAGAATATCGTGCATGTCCTCGATCGACTGAGTTTCGGTCCGCGACCGGGCGACATCGAAGCCGTACACAAACAAGGTATCAACAACTACATCAAACGACAACTGAACCCTGATCGAATTGACGAAGATCCGGCCGTACAGCAATTTGTGACTACTTCCCCGGCTCTGACTTTGAGTTCGACTCAACTTTACAATCAGTTCGGACCCCCGGCAATCAAGCAAGCAAAAATCGATCAGAATCTGACAGATTCTGC
>CAJCHQ010000137.1 GCA_903970295.1 Bryobacterales bacterium | reverse complement strand
GATACCCGCTACAATCTGTTCGGCAATGACTTATTGCAGGATTATTGGAAAATGGTCAAATGCCAGGATGGCTGGGCAGGATTGTTGAATAAATATCAAATCGATTGGATATTTCTGCCACCAAATCTGGAGCTGCCCAAGCGGCTGGCGAAAGACAATACCTGGCAAAAACTTTACGCAGATTCTGATAGTGTTATTTATGCGCGCAGACAAAAAGATCTGCCGGTAAAAAGCGAGGCTGATTAATGCGGTTTGTGGTCACCGGTGCGATGGGGTTTTTCGGTTCGGTTCTGGCTGATTATCTGGTCGATCAGGGGCATGAAGTTCTGAGCATCGACCGCTTGCCTGAGCATGATCCGAATCGCAGATACAAAAACATTCAGCTCGATATCACTAGTGGTGCTGATCTGATTGAGGCGGTAAAAAACTTTGGGCCAGTTGATGCGATCTTGCACATCGCTGCTCTGCTTGCACACGTAAAGGAAAACCTCGATCACCTCTGGGCTTCCAATGTAGAGGGCACACGCAATGTGATGGAGTGCGCTCGCACACTGGGCATAAAAAAAGTTGTCTTCACCTCGACAAATTGCGTTTTCAGTACGGGTTTCGAAAAGCCTGTAGACGAGTCAACACCGACACAACCGATTGAAACCTATGGTCGCAGCAAGTTAGCGGCAGAGGAAATCATTGCTTCCTACTCTGATGTGAGCGCGATAATTATCCGTTGTCCTACAATTATCTCTGCCGGTCGTCTCGGTCTTTTGACCATTCTTTTCGACTTCGTGCGGGAGGGACGTCGCCTCTACCTTGTCGGCGATGGCAGTAATCGTTATTCGTTCATCGCCGGGCACGACTTGGCCAACGCTTGTTTGCTCGCAGCCCGTTCCGAGCATCGCGGAATCTATCACGTGGGCTCCGACAATGTGCCGACCATGAAAGAATTGTACCGTTCGTTGATGACGAACGCTGGTAAAAAACCAAGGCTCGTCTGCATTCCGGAAGCACCAACTGTGCTCGCTTTGAAGATTCTCAATAGCTTAGGGCTTTCGCCTTTGGGTCCCTACCACTACCGAATGCTCGCCGCAAACTTTGTTTTTGATACCAGCAAGATCAAACGTGATTTAGGCTGGAACCCAACACTTACTAATCAAGAGATTTTGGGGCAGGCGTTCAAGTATTACGTCGATCATTTCGACGAAATCAACAACGCTCAGGGTCTCTCCGCGCACAAGACGAGGGCGAAAGCCGGCGTGCTGAATTTGTTGCGCATGATCTCTTGAGTTCTGCTTTATGGCCAGGCCAGAGTTTTGATGAAAGACTCGACGTCGTCTGTGTACTTGCCGGGCAGTCCAAGATTAGAATTGATTTCACCGTGTCGCAGTTTTACTGGCAAGACCGAAACTTGACCATTTACCGCATTAGCTGCTTTGGCGAAAGAGTTGGATTGTTCGCAGGAGTTTGGGCGGAGTGACGAGCAAACCAGCAAAATTGGCTTGGGATGCGCAGTCAGGCGGTAAATCGGTGAAGCCGATTTCCAGTAGTGCGGATCATTGCCGAACGCTCGATTCCAGAAGGCCTCGTGCGGAGCTTGCATCCGCGCCACTACATCTAGTGCGGCGCTATCTAATGAAACGGTTCCCAACCAGGGATTAGCCCATTGGTTGGATGCCATATTCGGATCGGCAGTGAGCAAATCTACCAAATGGGCGCCTGATGAATGGCCCATGAGTATGAAACGAGCGGGATCAGCACCCCAGGATTTTGCTTTTGACTGGGCCATTGCCAGGGCCCGGGCGACGTCATTAGCTTGTTCGATCGGGTCAGCTACAGGGCTCAATCGATAATTGACTGAGATGAAAATAAAGCCCAATGGTACCCAGCGCGCCACTTTATTGAGCACTACTCCTTTGCTCGCCTTGTCGCCGATTGTCCAGCCACCCCCGTGCACCATCAATATCACTGGCGCCGAAGCTGCATGCGAGGCTCTTTCCGGCATGTAGACATCGACACGCTGCGCCGCATTTGGACCATACGGCACATCAAATTCGGCTTTCACGCCCGCCGGTAGAGTTGGAGTAAGCTTCGCTCCACCATTGGCTTTCGGATCAAGCAAGTCGTCGGTGTCAGAAGTCGGAGCGGCATTCCCGGGTGAAAAACAAAGAAAAGAACAGAAAAGCAAACATGAAACCAGGATTAGTATCAGGAAGAAAGCAGAGCTACGTGGTTGGAATAGGCTTGGTCGCAACTGATCGTCTGACTGTTTTTCACAATTCCTCAATCTAAATGCCTTTCTCGATTGGCTGGTTGTGTAATTGTATCAGCCACTTGTCCTGATCAGGCGATGAAGGTTCTCAGTCGCCTTCTTTCTTCCGGCAACTGAGCAACGAAGCGCTTTGTTGACGCCTGAGCAGCGTTTTCACTCGCACTGCAAGCTCGCGTAAGTCGAAGGGCTTGATCAAATAATCATCCGCTCCGGCATCCAACCCTGTTGCTATATTTTCAATCGTATCCTTGCCGGTCAGCATGATCACGAATGCTTCGCCACCGTTTGCGCGGTAATGTTTTAAAAGGTCCACGCCGCTGATTCCAGGCAGACCCCAATCGAGAACGACGACGTCGTATCCTCCTGCGCGCAGCCTCTCTTGCGCATTCAAGCCATCCTTAGTGGCATCGACGCAGTGTTTTTCAAGACCGAGTGAATCCGATATTGTCAGGGCCAGGTCTTCATCGTCTTCCACTAATAATATTCGGGCATTGATCGATGTGCTGGCGGCGCAACCGATTGGATTAACGATGGCGACAGGTGCTTGAGACGATTCGGTCATGATATTGTGCTCCTTATTTTTAGCGCCAGTGAGTCGTTTTAGAGCAAACAGTTGGCGATTGTTGATCTGTGTTGTCTCTACTGCAGTGTCCTTTTTATGACAAGCTCATTCGACTTAGTCGTCCGCATTGTCTGAGTCGTCCGAGTCACTACCGGAATCGTCCGAGCCGGATTCATCACCGCCACCACCCTCACCGGGCGCTGAGCTCGCTGCGGCTGGTGCGAAGGGGTTGAGCGGCGAACTTTGATCGCCGGGAGCCAGTGGATTGAATTGTGAGCTCTGGTCGCCTTGTGCAAACGGATTGAATTGCCCTTGCGTGAACGGATTAAATGGCGATCCTTGATCGCCTGGTGCGAAGGGATTAAATGGCGATCCTTGATCGACTGGTGCGAAGGGATACTGGTTTTGATCCTGACCGTTAAACATATTTTCTAGACCGCTCAATACCAGACCCACAATTGCCAAACCTAACCCCTCTCCGCTTCTAGCGAACTGGCTTGGCTGGGCAGCTTGTTCGGTCAAAGTCGCGTCCAGGGCAAGATTTGGAACGCTGTAATTATTATTGTTAAATGGATTGTTGTATTGATTGAATTCGTCGCCGACTATTTGCACATTGCCTAGCATGGCTCGGACTTCCGGGTTACTTGTCGCAATATTTGTAGCGTGAATTTGATTGAAAGATTCCATGTCATTGAGTGATTCCAGAGACATCCTGGTGGATGCCGCTTCCGCTACACGCACATCTTCATGTGGTCTGAATGTTCCGGCTTCGCCCGGTCTACCTGAGGAAAAGTGTGACATCTGCGCACTCCTGGTAAGGCAACCCGCCAACCTCTCTTGGTTGCAAATATATTCAAACAATTCTCAGTTACAGACCTGTGACAACTCGTTTGGCTGCCATAGCACACCCTTGCCGGCTGAGGCGAGACTAAAAAACTGTCACAGTTCTGTAACTGGTTGTTCTTAGAGTCTGCCTTCACAAGCACCACTTGCGGTGCCAGACAAATTACAACGAAGAGTGTGGAGATAAGGCAATGGATAAAACGTCAAATCACCAGGATCATGCGGGCGCATTGGGCAATAATGAATCCAGTTCGATTACTTTTGATACAGTAGTTAATCTGAATCAATACGCCGGTAAGAATGTGACACTAAACATATACGACCAGGTCGTTGAGCATCCCGGTCACGGACATGCAGCATCCGTAGTTTCTGTGCAGGAGAGTGTGAGGTTGACCGCAAATGGGAAACCCGTCAGCGAACAGGCATTGAATAATTTGACGTTGACTGAACACGGTCGCACCGTTAATTTGACGGACCACACATATATCAACGCTAATGCTCGAACTGGACACAACAGAGCAAAAGTTCGAGGCACTAGCCGCAATGCAAAGCAGGATGGCATCAAAGCCAATTCAGCCGGTGAGCATATCGTACCGAAGCTCGAAATCGGTCAATGATTCTTGCGCCTTCAGTGCCGTTTTTTGTGCTCATGGCGTCTTCACTGCCCTTGTCACAGTTCTGTAATTGTTGCATCACTGTTTTGTCCTTTCTCACTGCTATTTTGCTTTCAACGAATGAGTGAATGGCAGCCGATAATAAACATGGCTGCTGTGGCGAGATTCAACTTACCCAAGAGGTCCACACATGAATAGAACAGAATTTGCTGCCAATGAAATATCGCGAGAAACCCAGAGTGGTGGCATCAGTGCTGGTTATGCCACCATGATGTCTGAAGCTAAAACGATGAGTAAACCCGAGCAGGCAGCATTGACGCAAGATCTGGTCAAGAATGGCACTTTGCCCAAGCTTTCCCTGGCTTTTCTGCAAGATGATATGACTAGCCATGGTTCGAGCTATATCGACAAACAAGGCGTCGACGACCTGAAAAATTCTGCTGAAAAGTCTGGCAATCCCCTTCAAGCAGCCATGGCAAATGATGTGGATCACAATTTCAATGCCGAAGCTGAAACGAGAAGGATCCCCGTGGGTAGATACGGAGAAATGAAGACGGCAATATTTGCAGATACTCTTGCCAGTGGGCTCCAGACCTCTGAGGGTGGAGCCGCCTCACCACCTGAAAAAAATGGTGCGCCGGCAACAAGCGGCGACCATTCAACAGGTAAGACCCCAGCCGCGGGAAAGCCCGATGTCGATGAGCAGGTGAAGTCTGGCGACAGCTATTGGAGCGTGGCGGAACGTGCGCTGGGAATCTCTAACACTAAACCGTTGGACAAAGAGCAAGATAGGCAAGTATATGGTCTGATGCGCACTCTGCAAAACGAAAACGGCAACGCCATGCTGCAACCCGGCGATACGGTATCGGTCCAGGCAAGCGACATCAATAAGTTCGCGACTGAACGCCCTGCACCGGCTGCGCCTGAACACCCTGCACCGGCCGCGCCCGAACACCCTGCACCGGTCGCGCCTGAATATCAAGGCTTCAGGCGATAACCGATCCGGGCGACATTTTCGATAATCGAGCTTCCGGTATCGGAGTCCTCACCGAGAGCTTTACGTATACGGCGAATAGCAACGCGAAGACCTTCAGGCGAAATTTCTGCGTCGTGCTTCCAAACTCGCGTCAATATGGTGTCAACCGTAAACAGCTCGTCCGGGTGGCGCATGAAAAACTCGAGCAGAGCAAAGTCTTTCGGTGTTAGCTTGACTTCGTTTCCAGACTTCGTGACTTTGTGCTTTGTCGGATCGAGCACAATATCACGTACCGTTAAATTGCTCGACACCCGAGTAGTCGGGCGCCTGAGTAGGGCCATGATGCGAACCAACAGCTCGCGCAAGTCGAAAGGTTTGGTCAAGTAATCATCGGCTCCCGAAGTCAAACCGGTTTCCTTGTTATCGATCGTATTTCTGCCGGTCAGCATAATCACCGATGCCGTACCACCGTTGTCACGATAAAATTTCAGCAGCTCGACGCCGCTCATGCCAGGCAGATCCCAGTCTAAAATGACGACGTCATAAGCCCCTAAGCGCAGTATTTCCTGCCCATCCAACCCATCATGAACGGTGTCGATGGTATGCTGTGCACGGGTCAAGGAGTCGGCAATCGTCAGTGCCAAATCCTCATCGTCTTCTACTAACAGTATTTTTGCCACCGCCGCCCCGAGGTCACATGCACCAAATATACTGCCGTCAAGCGAGAATGACAATTAGGTGATTCGCATACGATGCATTTTCGATTTTCACTGTCGACTAAAGTACTCGTTCTGGTGGCATTGCCGCTGCTTATACAATTGACGCTCCTCGGCTGGCTCGTCTTTCTGGAAAATACCGCCGAAGCTGAGCTCGCTGCATCCACCCGGGCTCGAGAAATCGCTGACGGCATAAATGTGCTCTCTAAAGACATATACGAGGGTGTCTCGGCTTATTCGACTACTCTCCCCCTTGCAAGCTATGCCGATACACGCAGATTCTCGAAAGTGGTCACCAATCTGCGCGCGGATTATCGCCAATTGGAAGAGTCCGCGACAGGCGATCCAGACTTGCTCGCAGTTCTCCGCCAGTCGTCCAAAGGCGCCGAGGAAGCGCTTGCATCAATGGTCAAACTGGCTAAAACTTTGCAAGTATTTGGCAGCAGTAACTGGAACGCCAGTAACCCGGCATGGCATCGTTTGCACGAAGATTTAGCCAAAATCAATTATCAGCAGATTGTCGAGATTGGGCGGAAACAGCGGAGCATTGCCGATCAAGGACCGACAAGGCAAGCGAAGATCCGCAAACAAATGCAGTTGTCTCTGATTGCCGGATCACTGATTACGATCGCCGTGACAGTGTGGTCGGCTGTCTATCTGACTCGTGGAATTACATTCAGGCTCAGGCGCTTGAAAGATAATTCGCTGCGTTTGGCCGGCGGCATGCCACTAAATCCAATCATGCAGGGGTACGACGATATAGCCAGTCTGGACCGAGTTTTTCATCGTATGGCGGCGGAATTGCAAGAATCTTCTCGCAAGGAGCGCGCGGTTATTGATAATGCTCGTGACTTCATTTGCTCGCTCGACAAAGACGGTCGCATTACCGATGCTAATCCCTCCGTCCGTGGTCTGCTCGGATATGAGCCTCAAGACATGGTAGGTCGGATCTTTATCGATTTGGTGGCACCGTCGGATATCCAAAAAGCGCTCGATTTTATTGCCGATCTGAAGCAGCGAGAAAATTCGGAGCCGCTCGAGCTGCAGCTGAAGCGCCAGAATGAGACTGTGGCTGATGTTTTGTGGTCAGCGCGCTGGTCGTCCGAGGAGAAGAAAGTTTTCTCCGTCATTCACGACATCACCGAGCGTCGGCAGTCCGAGCGTTTGAAGCAAGAAGTTATCGCGATGATCACTCACGACCTGCGCACACCCTTGTTCACGATTCAGAACATCCTCGGTTTTCTAGGCGAAGGAGTCGCCGGCAAGGTCGAAGATCGGCTGGTCAACTACGTGGGTGTCGCAGAAAGGAATGTGCAGCGCATGATGCGCCTTATCAACGACTTGCTCGATAGCGAAAAAGTGACGGCACAAGCTATGCAACCTAACCTGGAAAGCGTCAATCTCGCCAAGAATTTCCATCTGTGCGAAGAAAGTGTCAAAGCCCTGGCTGAAGAAATCGGGGTTA
Organism: Bryobacterales bacterium; assembly: GCA_903970295.1. Next base: position 2,840 of record CAJCHQ010000137.1, on the reverse strand, counting down.
AAGTCGAATTTACCCCCGCCGCTCTTACCGTCATTGCCGACGAGGGTATGCTAGAGCGCATACTGTTCAATCTTGCGGCAAACGCCATCAAGTTTTCCGCAAAAGGTTCGGCTGTCAGTGTAGTTGCTATTAGAGAGGGAAAATTTGCGCATATTGTCGTAACCGACAATGGTCCAGGCATTCCGAAAGAACAGCAAGGCACCATTTTTGAAAGATTCCGGCAAGGCTCATCCAAAGCCGCTAAACTTCAGGCAAGCTCCGGACTTGGACTATCGATTTGCAAATCTTTTGTTGAATTGCATCACGGAAAAATTTGGGTGGAAAGTGAAGTCGGACACGGCAGCAAATTTCACTTCACGCTCCCTTTAGCCACTGGCTAGAAATTTCATTTTCTGGAGCGCTTACCAACTGCAAATGAACCTATTCTGTAATGCCCTTGGCTTTGATTAAGGCTAAATCCGATAGCACTTCGCTCAACACGATCGGATCGACAGTGTTAAGCGGCATTCCTTTTTGAAATTCTCGGCCATATTCGCCGGCAATCTTTCCGGCCAGAAAAGCGCAGTAGTCGATATGTTGGTCATCCGAAAGGTTAGGCAGCCCAGTAGTTATGCCTTCGTATGCGATGACGGCGGTCAAATCTGCTCGCGGAAAATATCTCAGGTGCTCGGTGTACAGACCGCCATCCATAACTGGGCCGCGCTGCCAGCCATGTTTGTCGAGTACGCTGACTATGGCTGTCGCCGGCAGCCTGACATTGCGCAGGCGAAGCACTTCGACGTCATGTTCCTCTTTTGCGGTGAGCCTGAAGACTGGGCGATGAATTTGTAAAAAAGCTTGTTGAATTTGCTTCTCGGAAAAATCTGCTTGCCACTGCAACAGTTCCGCATCGCCAATTTGCAGTGGGTGCAGAAGAGCAATTTCGCTGAAATTGTTCAATTCGATAGGGCCACCCGACACGTCACGCATCTCTTCTCGCGACACGATTGCGAAAGATGATTTGAGATTCCCCATCATGTCGAAGCCGCCCCAGACGAATTGCTGCAACAACGGCAACATCAAGGGGTGATTCAACAAAAAGCTCACATATTCGTCAGTAAACCAGCGCCGGCTGAGAACCATTGCCTGTTCCAATCGCGTCGATTGAACGCTGAGAATGTCCCTCAGAGCTTTCTTGAGCAGTTTGAATTCGTTCACAGCCCGTTGTGCCAAATCCGGGTCGTCGGCGGAAGTCGGAGTGGGTAGATCAGCCTTCTGTTTTCCAGTTTCGTCTTGGATCAGTGTCTTGAAGTCAGGACCGAGTTTAACTGTGAATGTTCTGCGTCCAAAATCGAAAATGCGTTCACCAGATCTCTCGAACTCCAGTCTGGGAATGATCCTGTCGCCGAGCCTATCCGGGCTGAGCTGACGGGTCTCGGCAATGGCTGCCATGCATTCTTCGGCTTTGCCTTTCAGTCCTTTGAATTGTACTTTCTCGGCGATCGCATTGATTTGCATCAGCGCGACGTCGGAGCCGATCGTGCGTAAGCATTCGAGTCCCAGAACGGCACGTTTGTGATTGCTTTCTCCCGGCCATGTTCGGACCAACTGCGCAAGCCTCGGCACGATTGCATCTGAACCGAGTAATGCCAAAGATGTCATTGCCCAATTGTCCTTGGCCGAGCCGCCGCTTCTCAGCCACGAATCAAAGAGAAACCAGGCGAAACGGTCGAGAGAGCGTGCTTCTGCGTGTGTTCTCAGCTTGCTGGTCAGGAGCGGTGGATTTTCAAGCGAGCTGTGCTGCAGGCAATTTACAAGAATTGCAAGTTGGTCGCGATTGAACCTCCCTCCTTCAATAATGACTGGCGGAAAGTCGCTCAGATCCAGCCATGCAGGAGGCTTTTTCAGAGGCTGTCTTTGTTTCTCGACGGCTAAAGCCAAGGCTAGCCATTCTGGTGTTGATGACTGGTCGAACTGAACTAGTTCACAGCCTTCCGGCTGCAGGAATTCGTCGTTAAGTCGACGCACTAAATGCGGTGGCATCGTCGATGCTGTTTGGCGAATAATTGTATCCCCAACCTGTTTGCTCAACTTGCGCAGATATGTCAGGGCATTATCCGCCCGATGACCTTCCCGCGACGATATTGTTATCAGTGCCTCTGTTGCAGCCTGCGCATTCTTTTGCATCCAATCTGCGGCAGTTACCGAATAGAGATTTTCTGAAAGTCGATCGAACATAAATTCGGCCGTTGCCGCTGACTTGATACATGCCACCACCCGCATCATGGTCTCAGTATCAGCGGCGGCGGACGCCTTGCGAATACATCGCCAAATCGTGTCCAGCTCAGTATCTAAGGTATGTGCTATCCAGCAGATTACGTGTTCGCTGTCTGCAAGCATAAGATTCAATCTGTGAAAATTTTCGGTCATCGCTTCGGCACTCTCGAGCCCGAAAATTATAAGTTGCAACGGTTTCGTGCGCATGTCCCATCTCTCGCCGTAGCTGTCGGGCCAGCTCTTAGCTAGGCTGGCCGTGACATCGTGCATGCCTAGGGTGGCGGCCATAAAGTAAGCGAAATTAGAATCAGACTCCCAGTTGGCATGGGCAAGTGACTGTTCGACGACTTTTCGGCACTGCTCTTTCTGCGTCGCGTCAAGGAACGGCAAGATGCGTCGCCTGTATTGAACCTGGACGCTCGGCATCGTCGTTGAATCGCAAAGCAATTGCACCAAATCTGTTTGATTCATCAATGTGTCGAGTACCTGAATCGGAACCAAACCATGCGCCCGCGCTGCTTCGAAACGAGTTTTTTTAAGCAACTTTTTCATCGTCTCCAGCGGTATTTTGCCGCCACCGTCGG
>CAJCHQ010000136.1 GCA_903970295.1 Bryobacterales bacterium | reverse complement strand
ATGCATTGCTCCCGCGAGTAGCCTATAAAACTGCGGACTATGATTATGTTCCTGTAAATGGCATAGCTCATGCAAAAGTACATAGTCGATGCATTCGCGCGGAGCCTTTACTAGATTAGGATTAAGGTAAAGCACGCCATTAGGAGAACAGCTTCCCCACTGCTTTTGCATAATCAATAACTTGAACTTGGGCACTTGATCAAGCCATGAAATATTGATGACCAAGAACTCAAGGCGCCGTCGAAAGACCTCGTGTGCTGACGAACGATACCAAACTTTGAGCAAACCTTTTACGTGCTCAGTCGAAGTATCATTAGTGCACACATTAAGCTGCCCGCGACTTAGCGTCACTTTTTCTCCAGCTGTCGTTTCTAAGATCTTCAATGCATAGCGGCGACCAGTGTAGAAGTGACTTTCGCCGCTTACATAACGGCGCTTCAAGACGTGTTGACGAGCTCGCTCAATCGAATCAAGGTGATTGATGACCCACCGAGCACGCTTTTGAATGGCCTTTTTGATGTCACTCAATTCTGTTCCGAGTGGCGCGTCCACATTTACCTGACCGGTAGGCTCGACATGGATTGCCACTTTGCCAAGCGCTTCTGAACAACGGAAGGTTATGCGATATTCAATTCGTCTTTCACCATAGTTAAAATTCTGCAGCAAAGAGTTGCTCATGGCGCTACCCTGCTCAGGCCAAAGCGCACAATCGTAATCACCTCGTCAATAACCTTTTTTGCATTATCGAGACCAAACAGTTTGAATAAAATTGGCAACAAATCCCTCCGAATCGCTGCATCAATATTTTGTGGATTGACTGAGTTCTCGGCTACCGCTTGAGTTACCGTTGTGTCGATTGCCAAAGCGGCCTCGATCAACTGTTCTTGCTGAATCACATTCAATGCATTGACTTCGCTCTCGCCAAGAATCATCCGAAAGGTCCCATAGTAAGCCCTGGCATGAGCCTTATTCAGTAATGCCTGAGGTATACCTCCGACTTCCCGATTGCCTACAACAGCTTCTAAATTCTTGAAAATTTTATACTGTCGAAGAGGATGGTCAAACTGTGCTTCGGCTTCGAGAATTGCTTCGTGCAGCAAGGATGACAGGACTTTCTGGGCGTAAGGATCATCACCTAGATCCTGCTCAATCGTTCTTTTAACGCGGGTGCGAATTACATCTGTTTCGTTTCGTGTCTTCTCTTCATTCCAAGTTTCCGGATCCGCCAAGTTACCCATTTCAGCAACCTTGTAGCGGCCAGCAGGCTCCCTCACCTGGTTACCAATCACGTGTTTATCAACCAGGCGACGAATTTGTTCTTCATAGACCGAATAATCAATCGTCTCTTGTAAGTCCTGTCGGATCTGCTTCCGCAACCCAGTAAAAAACAGCAGGTCGTCCTTGTACGCACGAATATCTTTTTCACTGAAAGATTTGTCCTCGAAAAATGACCTTGAGGAAAGGGCAGTTTTTAGGCATACCCCGAATTCGGTTAAGGCAGCATAAAAGTCTTCACGTACTGACTGCCGAATGTCGTAATCATGACCGTCTCGGTCTTGCACGTACTTCGGTAACAAAATTTGTCGGTACTGCTCTCGGTCTTTTCGATTCTTCACTGACCGAAAAATCTCCCACAGTAGATCATGAAGCTTTGGAAGGCGTTTGTACTCGACACTTATATTCTGGTATAGACCTTCAATGTCTTCAATGTCATATCCACACTGTGTACGCTTTTCTAAGTCCTGATAAGCACTAATGGCGGTATCAAGCTGGCTCAAAATTCCTCGGTAGTCAATCAACAAACCGTACCGCTTTTGATCATGAAGGCGATTGACTCGCGCTACTGCTTGAATGACTTTATGATCCTTCAAAGATTTATCTATGTACAGAACGGCATTGCGTGGCTCGTCAAACCCAGTTAGCAATTTATCCACAACAATGAGAATATCCGGATCTCCCTCAGAACTGAATAGGTCAATTTGCTCCTTTTGATAGTCCTCGGGATCAATTTTCACATTGTCCTTCCACCACTTCTGAACCTCAGGAAGCTCCGATTCATCTACATCTTCATTGCCTTCACGCGAGTCTGGCGGAGATATTATGATCGTGCTGGAAACCAATCCTGTCGAATCTAGCGCCTTCTTGTACCGGATAGCCGAAAGCTTACTATCACAAGCAAGCTGCGCCTTCAAACCCAGATTGAGCCTTTTAAAATTCTCTTGAAAATGAATTGCAATGTCCCAGGCAATCAGATCTATTCGATTCGCTGATCCGTAAATGACACCTTTGGTCGAGTATTTTTTCTTCAGGTCAGCCTTTTGCTGATCCGAAATATCTCGTGTGATCTTGTCGAACCAGTTGTCTATCGCAATCTTATTGACGTCAAGTTCAGGTTTGCGCTCTTCATATATCAGCGGTGCGACGGCATTGTCTTGACTCGCTCGTTGCATGGTATACGCATGAATGATTGGACCAAATTTATTCGTTGTCTTTTCATCCTTCAAAAGAGGAGTACCGGTAAACGCGACGTAAGCTGCATTCGGAAGAGCTTGTCGCATCCGCTCATGGTTTTCTCCTCCTTGGCTGCGATGTCCTTCGTCTACCAAGACGATTATGTTTTCCGAAGGATTGAAGCATTCTGGTTGCCTCGACGCCGTATTGAACTTATTGATTATGGAAAAGATAATCCGCTCACTGCCTTGACCTATCCGATGGGCCAATTGTTTGCCTGTTTTTACTCTAGCCAAATCGTCGCCCGATTTTTTCCCCCCAACATCAGTACCTAATGCACCAGATGAATGAAACGTTTTGGATAGTTGATCTTCAAGATCGGTCCTATCCGTGACCACGATCATTCGACATTCACTAAGCGCCTCATGCAAGAGCAGTGTTTTACAGAGAAACACCATGGTATAAGACTTACCAGATCCAGTGGTATGCCATATTACTCCTCCTGCGCGCCCGCCATCTTTGCGCCGTTGTTGAATACGCTCTATTAGTGCTCTGGTTCCGAAAAACTGCTGATGTCGAGAGGCTACTTTCCCTATTTTGCGGTCGAAGATCAGAAAAAATCTGAGAAACTCCAAGAATCTTGCTTTGCTCATCATACTAACGAGCAATCGGTCTTGTTCATTGGGAAGCAATGTAGCAGCCCGTTGACTCTCAAAGTAATCTCTTACCTTCAAGGGTTTATTCCTGAAAATGGACTCACGAACGCTGGCTGGGATCACCGCATTTTTGACTGTTGAATAGAACTTCTCATCAAACTCTTCGTCTCGCCACCGAGCCCAAAACTTAGCCGGAGTCTTAGTTGTACCATAGCGTCCATCTGCTTCACTTATTGCAATCAGCAATTGTGCATAAGCAAAGAGAAGAGGAATTTCGTCAGTTCTTTGATTACGTAAATGTTGACTGACTCCCTCGTCAATCATTGATTTATTCGGATTTCTGGAGTCTGGGCGCTTCGCTTCAATGACGGCAACTGGAATTCCGTTTATAAAACACACAAGATCCGGCCGACGCGTTCTGATACCATCTGCACACAAAAGCTCAAGCTCTTCTGTAACCTGAAATGTATTGTTTTCGAGAGCATGCCAGTCAACTATTGGGATGGTGGCATGGTGCTTTTTTCCGTCAGGCATGAATTCCGTAATCGTAATTCCCAATACCAACTTGTCGTAAATTTTCTCATTCGCCAAAAGCAATCCATCTTGTAAACCAGGCATTATCAGTTCGCGCACAATTTGATCAATGCCATTAGCAGACAGCGAATGAGTCTGCCCCTTATATTCAAACCGCCGCTTCTTTAGCACCTCTACGAGTATTGGCTTTAACAGCACGTCTCTGTTGCTGCCTCGCAGTACGAGACAATCAGCTGCGGGCAAATAATCCCATCCCAATGCGCATAACGTATGAACTGCCGGTATTTGCGCGCTATAAAGTTCCTGAACTTTTGGTGTATTGCTCATTAATCACCCTATGGGATTGCTGCCATCTCAATCGTCTTGACTCGTCGCTTGCCGGTCAACAATTGCCGCATAAGTTGCTGTTTCTCGGCTCTCAGAAACGCTACTTGCTTTTGGTGATTGAGGATTTCATCATCGGCAGTGGTTAGGATAGATGCGATGTGTTCTTGTTCTGCGTGTGGCAATAACGGGACTTGAATGGTTCCTACGATTGACGAATTCAAATTTTTCTGCGTGCCAGGTTGTCCGCCAGATGCCAATCTGGCAGTAGAGAACTTCAAAAAGTGATAGAGGAAGTGTACCGATAGCTCCTTGGTTTTCGGGCGAAGAAGAACGAATCCGTCATGAATGCAAGCTGGTATTCCGACAATCTTTGGGACACCGATAGTCGCACAGATGGTCATAATAAGGTCCCCCGGATCAACAGGAACGCTCTTTTCTACTCCTTTCTGTGAAAGATACTGAGTGGATTGCATCAAAAATCGGCTGGGCGATGCCGTAACATCTGCGATCCTTATCCAAGCTCTTCCTGATTCAGCGAACCAAACTGGGTCTTCTATGGGCCGGGGTGATGCGCCTCGCCGAATGTCGCACAAGTGAGAAAGTGTTGTGCATTCCCAAGAATTCGTACGTTTATTGCCGTTGCCGGAAGGGGACAAGAGTCGCTGCATGAGTGCTTTCTTTTGCTGCTGTAAATTCCGCAGCAATTGCTCTGCAGTATCGATGGCTCTATCCCAAGTAGCAAGAATTCGAGAAATTTTTACTTGCTCATCAATAGGTGGGAGCAGCAATTTCAGCTTGGCAAACTCTTTTTGCCCTAATGTTTTGTTGCGCCCAGCACCGCCCGGCGACGCGGTCGCGAGAAGATCCTTACCATAACTAGTTTTGAACACATACAAGACATAATCAACATCGCAACGATTCGCTATTGGACGAAATTGTGGAAATCGATGCGAAGCAATCATTCCAATTTCGGCTGCAGTGGTTCTAGCCACAGCCTGTTCCCACGCGAATACAATGTTTAGGATTAAACAATCGGGGACAATTTTAAATACACGCTTGTCACCAAGCTTCGTTCCATCAACAGGCTCTTTATAGAATATGCCTTTGCAATGAGATCGAATTCCAATCTCTTGATACGTCTCTCCAGCAATGGGCTGGATCTGTTCAGACACTCTCGATAAGACATGTTCAACTGGTTCTATTGACCATCCTTTAGGCACTGACATAGCCCAGCTCCTTTAAGTAGTTCTCCATTTGCTCTTCCAATTCCGCTAGCTGGTTCTTGAGCAATCTTCTCTCTTCTCGGACCGCCATCAGATCTACTTCTGCATCTTCTTCAAAAGTGTCAATGTATCTGGGGATATTTAGGTTGTAATCGTTCTCGATAAGCTCTTCCTTCGAAGCAAGATGTGCGTACTTCGGTAGGGATTTCCTCTCCTGAAACGCTTCAACAATTTTCGCAATGTCTTCGGCCCTCAGCTCGTTCTGAGTACTGTCGGATCGAAAGTCTCGACTGGCATCAATGAAAAGTACGTTCTTGTCCTTTTTCCGCTTAGAAAAGATCAATATCGCGGCGGGTATAGTGGTGCCGTAG
>CAJCHQ010000135.1 GCA_903970295.1 Bryobacterales bacterium | reverse complement strand
TTCTCCCCTTCGAACAAGCCCCTGGCAGCAAAGTGACGTCGTCGGGTGGTACCGGACTGGGATTGGCGATAGCGAAATTGATCGTTGATGGTCATCACGGCACCATAGGCATCAGAGACGGAAAATCTGGTGGCAGCATCTTTTGGTTTACTCTTCCCACATCGGTCGCATCGGTGCGATAGCGTTCTCTAGTGTTGATGGGCAGACAACTCTGTTGACGACTGCGCAAACAGCTTTGTAATCACTTGGTTATTTTATTCTGGCTATTCTTACGGCAGTCGACAGGTCTAAGCATTGCCGCGAACGCAGCTTAGCTTTATTGGATCTGGCAAGGCATAAAGCAAACTTTTAGCAGGCAGGTGTAATTTATGGATGTAGCTTCTAACTCAGACGTGCGCTTGTTGTCTGGCAATGCTTCTATGACTCAGGAGTCCGAAGCTTCCCAGCGACTGCGCGAGGCATCGCACCACGGCCAAAATATGCGAGATTGGCATCCTGGTCACGACCCGAAATGGACAGATGAAATGCGGGCGACATTGCATCAACCGCTCAGCCTCGATCAAGCTGGATTATACACAGTGCAGTCTGGTGACTGTTTGCGTTCTATCGCCGAACGGGCCCTACATATGAAGGGATTGAGAGCGACAAAAGATGCGATCGACCACGAGAGCGAGCGACTGATTGAACTGAATAAAAAGCAGCATCCTTTGCTGGAACTCAATCCCGATTACATTTCGAGGGGTGATGACTTGGGCAAACACCCCTGGCATTTGCGTATCTTCGGCAACCAATCAACGGAAGCGAAAATGGCTCCGGCACCGCCTCCCCCACCAGTCGAACCGGCTATTAGTGTGGGCGTAATGCCGGAGCATCGACTGCATCATCCTCCTCATTATGAGGAGAGCCGTTATCCGCGTCCATATTACCCGCAGCCCGAGAACTTCAATGCGCGGCCGATGCCTTCACCGGAAGCCGGACCAGCGATAGTGGCAACGATGGGTGGGCTAGTCGGTGGTTTGATTGGTGGTCGTCCATTTGATCGTTATCATCATCATGGCGGGTTTATGCCGCTGGTGCCGGCAGGTTACAACTCTCCTGTTCAGCCGGTGCTCGGCGCTTACAACTATCAGCCTGGCTACAATTATCCGCAAGGCGGCAATCAGCAAGGCTTCAATTATGGCGGAGATCCAGGGATCAACAATTATGCAGATGCATCTAGCTACAGCTATGTCGCCGGCGTAGTTCCGCCGCCAGTCTATATCTTGCCTGGAAGGCGTCATTATCGCTGATAAGTGATTCTTTCTGCTCAGCAAAGCATTGATTCCCTTTGATGATATGCAGAAGCTAGAGACGGAGCGGTGTTTCAATGCCGCGGTGTTCAGCGCAAGTCTGACTGAAGTGATTTAATTACGCTCTCACTCTCGCTGTCCTTGGTTGAAACCCTGCATCGTGGGATCATCGCTTTGAAGTTTCGCACCCCGTTCTCGCTCACGGAGCATTCTGAAATATTCAAATATCGCAAATTGCTCAGTTGCGTCAGCTTGAACAATCCAGCATCCGTAACACCCTTGTTTTGAGAGAGATTCAGCTCCAGCAATGACTTCATTTTAGAGACACTCTCCAGGTCCTGATCATTCAAGCCGGCGGCCGTCATTTGCAGTTCTCGCAGTTGGAGAGGCTCAAGTGCGCCCAAATGCCCGCTTATGTCATCGCCATTAAGCAAAAGTTCCTCTAAATTCGTTAGCTTAGCTACAGACTTCAGGGCGGCACCATTTATTGAAGTGCGGCTCAATCGGAGCGCTGTCAATTTACTAAGACGCGCTAGGAAGCGGCAGCCAGCATTGCCTACGTCCGTGTCGCTCAAGTCCAAATACTCGAGTGTCGAGATCGAACTAATTGCCTGCATCCCGTCATCACTCAATTTGGTCCCCTTCACAGACAAAAACCGCAATGGCCAACCGACAAGATATTTCAACCCCATATCCGTAAGTCGATAGCAGCCTGAAAGGTTTACTCGCTCAACAAAACGCAGCCCGGATAAAGCTTTCATCCCCAGGTCACTGATCTTCTTGTTTGTTAAATCCATTGAGCTCGTCATCGGATCAGATTGAAGGCGATTGAATATATCAATCTCTTCATTGGAAAGATTGCGTGGCACTCTCTGACTTTCGAAATTTTTTGATTGACCTGGCGAATCGACGCGAGTCCGCAACGTAACAAAGGTAATTAAGGAAATGAGCACAAGAGCTATGACAGCCGGCTCGAGAAAAGGAATTGCCCGCAGCCTTTTGCCAAATCGCTGCTGCGCTATTGTTTTGCCAGCAAAGGCCAAGGCAACATCTTCAATTGTCGCAAATCGATCGGCGGGATTTTTCTCAAGGAGCTTTGCCACAGCAAGTTCAATCTGCAATGGAAATGTCCTTAGGCTGACCTCCGAGAGAGAAGGAGGGGGCTGGTTTACGTGAGCCAGCATCATCGCCAGAGAGTTATCGCATACAAATGGAGGTCGGCCAGTGAGCAACTCGAAAATCAAACAGCCAAGCGAATATTGATCGGATTTCTCGTCCACCGATTGCCCCAGCGCTTGTTCGGGACTCATATAGACCGGACTGCCGAGAACTTCGCCGGTCCTGGTCGTCCTCAATCGCTGATCATCGACGATTTTGGCTATGCCGAAATCCAGAAGTTTAATACTTTCGTTGTTGAGACCAGCATTGATGACCATGATGTTGCTTGGCTTGAGATCTCGATGCACGACCCCAAGAGCATGCGCAGAAGATAGGGCACTGCAGATTTGCGAGACAATCCTGATTGTTCTAGTCAGCTTTAGGCGACCGCTCTTTTCGATAACCTTCTGCAGGGATTCCCCATCGATAGCTTCCATCACGATAAACGGTTGCTGCTTTTCCGAAAAATGCAGTCCATATAGCTTAACGATGTTTGGTTGATCCAGCATAGCTACGATTTGTGCTTCTCGCCTGAAGCGTTTTCCGCTTGTACATTCCGGCGAGATCTCGAAGCGCAGCAGTTTGATCGCCACGATCCTTTTCAACAGAATGTCCTGACAGAGATAGACATGACTCATCCCGCCAGAACCTAATTTGGCCAAGACTCTGTACTGTCCACTAATAATCGTGTCTAATTCCAATTCGCGGCTAAGGTCAGCAGGCTTCAATCGATTGGCGATGGCACAGCCAGAGTCAAATTGGTTCGCAGAGGAGAATGAACTCTGTTGTGTTTCGCGCACCGGAGAAGCTTCATCAGCGCCCGGAGCGCGGTTTAAATCGTTCTCGTCTCGATTATTAGTAAGCATGACATTTCCAACGCCGGGAAATTTTCACTCGATCCGGCCACCCCGGTTCAAATTGTCATCTCACAATAGCCTGAATAGATTACTGAGTTATTACTTCGCCCAGAGCCGAAGAGTAGATGTGGGTCGGACTTTTATTGAGTTTGATCGGATATCGCTGGACGCCTTTCTAGACGTAGCTAGTCTCTTTGGCTAAATCAGTTCAAGAGCGAGATCTGGCTCCAACTGCCTTCCAGATTCTGTTAAGCGAGACCAACTATTGAGTCACGATCACTCGCACCAATTGGTAACCGGAGCCGTTCATGTACTCACTCAGGCACTGGTTGTCGACCAGATACAATGGTCCTGAGTTTGTCAAAGGCAGGCTGTATTTTTCGTTGCCTAGGAAGAATGGCGTACCGGTGCTACTTACCTGACCGAGCAGAGCACCGTAGGTCAGACTCGGTACATACGCATCAGCGAAAGTCTGTCCAGGATAGCCATTAGCATCACTGTAGCCTATCGCCGGAGATGTCTGCCAATTGCCGGTAGCTTGGGTGTCGATCCAAATCGTCTGGCCTGGAAGTACCGATAATCCTGTTTGAGTCAGCTGACCCAGATATGCCTGATTGGCTGGCACCTGCACGACACTCACGCCCACTACGGTCTTCCCGGAGTTCTGTATCTCCTGGAAAATATTGGGATCGCGCCAGGTGAGTTTGCCGGCCGTGGCTGTAGCGCTGGTGCCATTAGCGACCCGAGCAAAGGGAGAGACGGAAGCAGTGCCTATAGAACCGCTGGGACTGCTCTCAAAACCACCAGGATGCTCCATTGGCCGACTGGCGGTAAACGATAATGTCACTGGTTTGCCCAACCCAGGTATGTCGCCCAGAATTGGCACTGCCCGCAAACTGACCAGCGGTCCTACGTTATACACACTTTTCACAGAGAGTTCATAGATACTGCTCTGAGTGTTTATCGGTTGAGATATCGGCTGGTCGGGCGCAGAGCTAGTCACGGTACCGCTGGTGGTGTCGGTCACTAACACGTAGAGATCATTGCCACAGCCTGTATAACCGTCCTTCGGAACCATTTGCGAAAATTTAGCCAGTCCGTTGGAGCTGAACTGATAAGCCTCGTTCACCATGCTATTCAAGGCGCTCGTGTAGTTTGGTTGACTGGCGGCCTTGGCGACAAGATCGTTGGTCGCTAAATATTGAGTAGCACCAGCCACAAAAACAGCGACAAGGTCCAAAAGTGGCATCAGCATAAGCAATAAAATAACGTAGAGCACCGGAACGAACTCTGCGATCTCTGCCGATCCTCGATTGTTACGCAATTTTCGGCGACCAGGTCCGCAGATCGACCAATGCATAGCTACCCCAATCTATTAAGCCCGCGCTTATTAACACCATAGCCCGGCGAGCGGTGGTTGTCAATGTCGGTAGGGACGCCCAGAAATACCCTTCTCGAGGTATGTTGCAAACTCTTTTTTGCCGATGTTCTGCCCGTCTCTAATTTCGAGACGCGCTGATTCTTTCAGTTTCTTCAACCCAGATTCCAGAAGCGATTCCCATCAAGCCTGGAAATATCTTGGTAATAAATCACAGCTATGTTGATATAGAGCTCAAGCGACTTCTGCTGAATGACTCACTCTATGTCAATTTTCGACATGAGGCTTGGTCTGCTTTCTGTAGACCTTTTTACTAAATTCGCCCACAAACATATAAGAGGACTATCTCATGCATACCCCACTCTTCGGGGACGTTTGTCCCTCACTGTTTCTATTGTTTTGCCAGCTTGTCATCGCTTCGCCGGCTGGGGCTCAAGAAGTGCAGTATCGAGTATCACGTGAAACAGCTGGCTATATCGAACAACGCGGCTGGGAAAATGGTCTTGTCCGGGCAAATCCAAATCTTTCCCACTTCAACTGGAGTCCAATGACGACTATGATCCAGGCTCCAGTGCAGGTGCGGGTAGGAACGGAGATCCGAATGAATCCGCCACATAATCGCGAAGGTATGGCGCCTAAAGATGGACCTGGCGCCTCGGTCTCACCGCCTGCGCCTGTCTATGTGCACTCGCCCTACATCAAACCAGACCACGTGGCCACAGCAGTAGACGACACGTCTGGTCAAGTTTTGCCGCGCCATTATGTCAAACCCATTAAAGCAGACCTCAATGGCTCGCTTCTGCCAAGACGTTATGTCAAGCCGATTCACGAAGATGTCGCGGCTAACCTTCTCAGTCGCAATACAAGTGCGCAAGTGGTCAGTCAAGCCGCGCGAGCACTGCCGACTATTGCCAGTTATGGTGAGCTTCCGCATATTGCTGGGGGTAACACCACCAAAGCAAAAGCAGACGTCAACGGCTCAATTGTGTCGCGCGGACAGCTGCTCCGATCTCAGTAATCGGTACTGCACTTAACCAAATCAACAGAGTCTAAGCTCTCTAGCGCCAAGTTCTGCGTGTCTGATGATCAGTCAGCTATGCGCCAACAGAGAGAGACAGTTAGGCTCGGTCTTATTCTTGCCGAAAAATTTTCGCGATCATTTGTAGCGTTCCATCACTCCGAGGTTCATTCCAATGCAGTCCATCTCCTCTGCGACTCAGCCTAACAGCCCAAGACAAGCCCCTTCCAAAACTGATGTTTTGCGAAAAAGAATCGACGAACTGGCTACACAAGGTATCATCAGTTCTGAAAAAAGGCATCAACTGAAGGATCTTTTGGTGCGTATCGATCTCAGCTCCGCTTCGCCGTTTGGACAGGAATTTGTACCAAAGCAGTGGGACGCAGTCGCTGAAACCCTCGAAGCTACACGCCAGGAACAAATTTTAGTGCCAAAAGTAGATGAGGAGCTGCGGCGCATTATCTCTGTTTTACAAGAAACTGAAGTTTCCTGGAACCGGCCGTTGAATGTATCAGTTTGCCAAATATGTGGACTTAACCATAAACTTAAAGTCCGCAAATTGTCGTTTGCCAGACCGGATGCCTGGTCTTATTTGTCACCAGCCGACAAGGAGAGCCGCTGTATGGGAGACGACAACTTCTTGGCGATCGACAACCGACGCTTTTTTATTCGCGGCATACTCCCGGTTCGAATAGAAGATCAGGTCATAAACATTCAAACATGGGCTGAAGTTGATCAAAAATACTTTGCTCAATTCATCGACACACTGCTCGCCAACGTCGGGCAAAGACAAGTCAAAGCATTTCCAACGAATTACAAGGGGGTGCTCGCAAATCGTTTGCTTCCCCAGGAAGAGAACATCGGTGAGGCGATTGATATTGCCTGCAATGACAGCCTATTACCAAAGTTGTGGTTGACTGATTCCGCTAATCTGTTGTGGCTTGCTCAGCATGGACATATGGACTCAGAAGCCACGAGCATTCTATTTTCGTCTTTTGCGCACAGCCAATATTTGCACGAGAATCTGCCAGCGATGTTGCAGAAATTTCGCGCGTAAAATTTTTGCGCCACTCAGAAGTGGTCAACTGTCGATCCTCATTATTTTGATCGCTTCAATCGCCGAAAAGCGCCCGATTTTTCCATCACGGATCAGCGTTTGCACGAGGTCACAATTTTTTGATTTCGGCTCTGACGCCAATATTAAGGAGAGAGCCGGAAAGTTTTGAGGACATCTGTGTATTGGTTGAACTTTGTTTGGAATAGGAGCCATAGGATCTCGTCAGCTTCGTCTTCGCCGGTATCGTCGGCGCCACGGAACTCTCTGCCGGAGCGTGCTTGGCTACAGGCAAAGCAAGATGAACTGGCTTGACGTAGCAGATGCGCTGAGCGGGTTTGTTTTTATCACCTGTCGTAATAGTCGTTGCTGATCTGCGTCGACCAGTGCACTCCATCGCTCCCCAGTACCAGCGACCGAGATTGGCATCACGGGATACCAGTGGTTTCTCCCAACCGTTAACTTCATAATTGAAAGTATTTTCGGTAACAATTTTTTTTGATGTGCCAGCTTGCACCGGCGCAGTCGACACTATTAAGGCAAGGCAGAGAACAAAGTATTTGGTCATGGCTCAATTCCCGCAGCACGTGTGTCCGAGCGAGAATTATCGATCAATGATATTTCCAAAACATAACCAACCCGGGTTTTAGGCAACACTGCAAAGATTTTCATTTGCGTCCGCATAAACGCCATGATTCCGCCTGGAAAACCAACGGAGGGTGTCACTGCGCAGAAAATACACTCAATCCTGGGGCGGATTTGGGTCAGACAGTGCCTTGCCCGAAAGAAGATTTGAAGAGCGAACGAAATTCGGCATTAACGCTGCTGGGGCAGTCGAAACCAAAATGTACTCCCTTGTTCTGGGTTGTCGAAAACGCCTATCTCTCCATCATGACCTTCCACCAGAGCTTTGCAAATTGGCAAGCCCAGACCGGTCCCCTTACCGCGCTGACCGTCTTCTTTGTTGATCTGCTTGTACCTTTCAAACACAACTTGTTTCAAGTCGTCAGGAATTCCTCGACCATTGTCGATGATTCGAAACTCAATTTGTTCGTTTCGGCAGGCGACGGCAATGCTTATATTTGAGCCATCCGGCGAGAATTTGATCGCATTCGATAGAAGGTTGACCATCACCTGCACAATCCTGCGTTCATCGGCCTGAAACTCAAAGTTCTGCGCGGGCAGACCAATTGTAATTTGGCGATCTAGCGCGATCGGCTGAACCTCTAAAACTGATTGCTCGACAATAGCTGAAACAGATGTCCTGGCAAAATTGAGAGCAAAACTTCTCGACTCCAGTTTTTCGTAGTCGAGGAGGTCATTCACTAGACTCAAGAGACGAGTTGAGCTTCGGCGAGTACTTTGAACCGATTCCATAACCACTTCTGGAATTGATATCCCCGTTCTCACTAAGCCTTCTTCAATCAAAAATGTGGACAGATCGATGCTTGTCAGTGGTGTTCGCAAGTCGTGGGTGATCATAGCCACAAAGTCTTTTCTTAGACGTTGCAGCTGATGACGACTGGTGACGTCCTGCAGAATGACCAAGTATTTTTCTTCATCTAACATTGTGATGTCTGTTG
>CAJCHQ010000134.1 GCA_903970295.1 Bryobacterales bacterium | reverse complement strand
TTTGGCGAAATTTCTTGTAAGTGTCTAGGCTGCTTTTGGATAGGGTCGGGCACCGAACCAAAACCTTATAAATGCATCGCCAATCCAAGCCGTCATCCATTTCACATCTCGCCGCAGTTTATTTCGTTCAGTTCGCATGAGCCCACTCATCACGCGTTCTATGACTTCATCGGTCAGCTTGTTTTTACCCAAATGTTTTAGCGTTCGGACTATGATTCCAACCGGAGTATTTCCTTTTCTAATATCTTTGGCTGTGGTGCCGCGAAGAGTTATTCTGCCCCGAACGGAGAAAAATGATGTTGTACGCCCATTCACAGTGAACGTTGTATTTTTATTTCCTGCCGGCGCCAATTTCATGCGGTGTGCGGCATCCGCTCCGTCTGTGTGAATTTCTTTGCCAAAAGCTTTAGCTTTCGCTGCAGCTATCTTTTGAGCGGATGGATACGGCACTCCTTCTGGAGTCGGTTTCATAAAAACTCCCCGCGCAAGGCGAACTAACTGCTCCGTTTTCACCATCAGGTGCATCAGTTGATCGATGCTTGCTCGCAGACCATATTCGAGCAAATCTCGTGTCGTGAATAGCTCGCCGTCTGCAAGTGCACCGATATGACTTCGAATCAAACCTCTTGTATTCATATCTTCGTTCCCCCATGATATTTTCCAAATAGATCAACGTAGTGGACAGAAAATAAGTTCAACATTTTGCGGACACTTTTTTGAATGTCATTCAGTTCTGGGCAGATATCTGACAAAATTTTCTGACTAAGAAATTTAGCGAAACTTCTTATAATGGTGTTTGGTATGACGACGGAGAATGGCTGGGGGTGCGTCAAAGCACTGGATGCTGGCCAATTTTGCACTCGTTGACAAGCTCGGTGAAATAGCGCCGTGGATCAAAATTTGATCACCGAGAATAGATTGCTGTAGTCATCGCTCCAGCATTTGAAGTTTGGATCGGGCATCAGTTTTGTCAGCGTCAGATTGTTGAACTGAGCACGACCCGTGAGCTGTTTAGGATCTTCGTACAGACTGCTAGCGGTGACGGCTGCATATTTGGATTTCGGGTCTTGCAAAATATATGCTTTGAGATGGGCTGATTCAGCTAGCTTCGCGATAACTGGCTCAAGGTTGACATGACGATTGGAGATGTGAAAGAGGATGACACCATCGGGCTTTATTTGCCGTAAATACACTTGCATTGCTTCGCGGGTGAGTAGATGAACGGGGATCGAATCGCCGCTGAAAGCGTCGACGACAAGTAGATCGTACTGATGTTCTTTCTCTTTTGCCAGATTAATGCGCGCATCACCGAGAACGATCTTGATCGCGGCTCGCGAGTCTTTCAGGAAAGTAAAAAACTCTTCGGCTGCCTCTTTCACTTTTGGGTCTATTTCGTAGAAGGTGAATTGATCGCCTCGTTCACCGTAGCAAGCGATGGTGCCGATGCCCAGTCCGATCAGCCCATATTGCAGCGGTTTGTCCGGCGAGCGTTGTCGCAGCAGAAAATCTGTGGCACCACATCCGGTGTTTATTGCATAGTAAGAGGTCGGTGTTCTGCGATTTGCTTGAGAAGTGTATTGCACTCCGTGTAGGGTGATGCCGTTAGTCAGCATTCTAGTTGTCGAAACACTTCTAACAGTTAGACAGCCGTAGAAATTCCGTTTGCGCAGCAGTATATTCTGGCTGGACGCGACGATCTGACCACATACTGTGATAGCGATGAAGAGAAGCAAGTAGCCCCATGCTAGCCAGGTTTTGGAAAGTTGCCCTTTGAGAGAACGCATGGCTAGGGACGTACAGATGATAATCATACTGAGAAGGACACCGAAAAGTTCGGCATAGGTATTGAAGATTACCGGCGCGACAAAGTTTTCGAAAATTCCACCCAGAGCACCACCCAGCGAGATGGCCAGATAGAAAGCGGGCAGCCGCTTTGGCTCAGGTCGGCTGGCGGCGATCAGTCCGTGACAGGTACAGCAGCAACAGAAAATGAAAGCGATATCGGTGACGAGACTGCCGGCCGACCAATCCGAGAGCAGCGAGCCGAGCATCCATAGCATGGGTGCTGTGAAAGCAAAGACGACCGGTTTGTTAAAGCGGTCGGCAGCGAAAACCAGGATGAAGCTGATCAGATAGGCAGACAAAGGCATCACCCAGAGTAGTGGCATTGGCGCCACATTTTGCGTAAGATAGGCTGTGTCTGCGATCAGGGCAATCGATCCGAGCGCGCTCATTGAAATCCACAGCGCATAGTCGCTGAGAAGTTTATTGCCTTCCCTGTCTTTGGCATCGGCGGACTCAACACTTTTATCTGCGCTTTTAGTGTCTTTCACCTCCGCCTTAGTATTGGTCAAAAGGTAGAGCGATGCCAGGCAGGACATGAACACTATCAGCCAATAGCAGAAGGTCCAGAGGGTCAATGTCTGACTGACACTTAAAGTTGGTTCGAAAAGTGTTGGGTAAGACAAAAGCGCCACCAGTGAACCGAGGTTTGAGAGCGCATAGAGCGGATATGGATTGCCTAACTTAGCCAGTCGATACCAATTTTGCACTGTGCCGCTCACAGTCGCGAGCAGAAGAAATGGCAGCCCAATCTTGGCTGTAAGCAACTGCAAGATGCTGGCGATCGGTACGGTCTGATCGGCTCCTGCCCAGGATGAGTGCGACAGCGAAGAGACGCCGAACGTGGAGGCGGCCATAGTCACAGGGTAG
Source organism: Bryobacterales bacterium (assembly GCA_903970295.1). The sequence continues at coordinate 9,701 of CAJCHQ010000134.1, read as the reverse complement.
ACGATCGTCTGCACTGGCACTGGCAGTCTGCTCAAGAGCAGGCTGATTAGATAGCCTGCCAAAAGGACGAGTTGGAAAAACATTAGGCAGGCTGTCCAGACACCAGACCCGCCACCATATTCAGCAGTAACGATTTTGCCAACCAGAGGTTCGATTTGAAACATCAGGAAGGCGCCAAAGAGCACATTCGCCGCAAAAATGGCTCGGATCATTGATCGCCGTTTTGCCTCCGCGGCCGCAGCATATTTCCTTCAATCTACAGCTGATTCTGTCATGATACTCGCTGGCAAGATCAAGATTTCCCACCCTGTGACACTTGGTGAATCGATTTGTTTTAGGGTGCCCCAACATGAGTTCTGGTAACAACTTTTCTACAGCTAATTCTTACTCCAGGCACGTTCGTACTATCTTTCAAAAGGGTTATGCTGACTGCATTCTAGCGATATGCAGATTTTTTCGTTTAACAATTTCTTAAACTTCTGTTTACCTCTTGTGTAGTCTGGAGTTCTTGCTTATAATAAGTTCAGATCACCCGGAATTCAAAGCTTTCCCCACATAGCGGGCACCACCTGTGGAGCTCGAATAATCTCACCAATATTGGGTAGCTTGGTAAGTCGGATTTGATCTTTGGAAATACACTCTCGCTCAGCAACGAGCAGATCTGGAGCAAGCCCCTCTGTGCCCGGTGGGTGAACCGGCAGGGGGGCTTGATCGTTGTATTATCTTTCTATTTTTCAATCAGCCCGAGACTGATCACTCGCTTTAGTGCTTCGCGTCGGGTTAAAGGTGAGAGCACAGTTTCGTTGGTGGCGACGAAGGCAATCACCGCGTCGGCGTTGCTCCATGAGAAGTCACGCAATGCCCAACCGATCGCTTTGCGAATGAAAAATTCTTTCTCGTCGGCTAATTGCAGGCAATATCTGAAAAGCTGCTTCGCATCAGTTTTTTGTTTGTGACCAATTTGGGAAAGTACTGCCGCTCTTCTCACCCAGAGATGGTCGTCTTTAATCCAGCTGTTCATGACCGATCTCACTGTCTTTCGTTCTTTAAAGTGGGCTCGTCCTGAAAGATGGATGGCAATCTCGTCGACGAGATCCCACCATGCACCCTCGCGAATCAGGCGCTCATATAAAGGAATCGAGTCGGCGTCAACGAATTGGTCGTTCTGTTCAGCAAATTCCAATGCGGCATATTTCTCTTCGCGGTGGGGCAATTTCCACAGGGCTAAGGTTGCGGCTTCGTAGTCTCGTCGATTGGCTGCCGGAAACCGCTTTTTCATTTCCCGATAGACAGGTTGGCGCTGAGGATTTTGAATACCGTAGAAAGGCATTTCGGTTTTCATGTAGGCAGCCATGTCTACCGCTTTCGTGGCATCAGCTAATTGGCAGAAGTGACCTTGCACGAATGCGACTAATTCCCGAGCGTAAATATTGCTTTTCATTTTTAAGTCAACTGCTTGGCTTGGCAGAAGTCTCGCTCACCGCCCGGTAGGCTGTGCAAAGACTGGCTCGTGGTCTCTCTGTTTTCAGGCAATCCTGAGGATTATTGAAACGGCAATCCTCGCACAAAAATGTGCCCTGACCTTTCCAGTGTCGGGCGCTCCGCATAGTCAACCAGGAAAGCGAAATGATTGCTGCAGTTGTGACTGTCCAGTAGAGATATGAATTTTCCATCCGTCAGATCACCACCTGTGATGCCAGCCGCAAATTGAGGTTTTCCCGGGTTAGCTTACGTGCGCTGGCTGTCTTGCCGCTCGCTCTCGCTTGTCGTTCCCTGGCTTGTCGTTCCCAGGTGAGTCAATCTCAGCTGGCTTGCCGTTTACGAGCGGTTTAGCCGTTGCCTTGGCTTCGGGACGGCCTCGACAGGAGCACGAAAAGTATAGCTAATAACTAATTCTAAAGTAGGCGGCGACTGGCAACTTGCGACACTTCCCGCTAGCCACAGCTGATCGGTGAACAAAACTTAAGTTCGAGCGTGGCTAAATGTCATGAGCACGCGGTACCTTAGATGCAGTTTCTGGGCTGCAGGCGGCAACCGAGCGAACATAAGGGACCCTAATGGCGAATTTTCCGCGAGCTTTTCGATCGACTGCTGTTTTGGCCGCAGCTCTGTATATGTTCACCAACTTGGGGCTGGGCATAGCCGCAACCCTGAATTCGAAAGCGAGCAAAAGTTCGGACCAAAATGGAGTTCTGCAAACTATCGACTCGGGTATCCAGCAGTTCAAGTTGAGCAAGCGCCCGGACGTTGTTTTGCTTGGCTCGTCCCTGGTCATGTCACCGGTTTGGACCGCCGACTTCAAGAGTCTCGGGCTGGCAGCTGTTGGCAGCTTCTACACGTATCACAAATTCGATATGCTGGCGAAGGCCCTCTCGCCCAATCGTGCTCAACCCTGCGAAGTCTTCAGCTTCGCTGTGCCAGGAGCGATGGTTTCCGACATGTATCTGGTCGTGGAAAAGCTTCTTTGCGAGCAAAAAGCCCCCTCTCTTGTCGTTTACGGGATCGCGCCGCGCGACTTCATGGATGATCTGGCAGGCGGCGAAACAAAAACGGCAGTGTTTCAGAGACTGGGTGATGTCAGCGATTTGAATCGCAGCGATTTCGCCAATGCCAGCTTTGACGAGAAGTTGGAATTAGTCATGGATCGTGGCTTCTACCTTTTCGGTAAACGGACGCGCTACCAGGCTAAATACGATCAGTTTTGTCGCAAATTAGCCGATCGGCGAAGCGCTGTGACAAAGAGCGACGATGTCTTTGCCACCACTGCTGGTGTCTTCCCTCTGCTTCAAGATCCGAAAATTCTCTGGCGCAAAAGCGTCGATGAGTACCATATGCGGTACCAGAAATTCAATCAATTCCAGTTCGCCAAGCAGGAACAATTTTTGAAAGATACGCTGGTCACCTGCAACAAGCGCGGCATTCAGGTTCTGCTCGTGAACATGCCCTTGACTCAGGCAAATCTTGATTTGATGCCGCCTGGCTTGTACGACAAATACCTGCATAGTGTCAAAGCAATTGCTTCGGAAAATTCGGTGCCGCTGCTCGATCTGTCGGCCGATAAATTCGACAAGCGCTGCTTTTACGACACTGTCCATTTGAATGAGATCGGTGCCAAAGCTTTGCTTGAAAGGCTGACAGCCTCTATCCGGTCGGGCGGCGATGGTCGAATGACGGCTTCTGTTTCCGAGAAATCGTTGTAATCTAAGCTCGCTATGGCTAGCCGATTGCGCTGGCGCCTCGCACGTCTGATAATCGCGCTTAGCCGCGCTGCCACTGGGGAATAGCAGTTTTAACAATGCGGAGGCAGGATGTCAGATTTGCAGATTTCTCGACGCGCGACAGGTTTTGTTGGCGGTTTTACAGCCGCCGTAGTCATGCTCAGCCTAAACCTGAACCAATCTGCGTGGGCTGCATCGCCGAAGAGTGGTTGGTCGATTGATTCGAACAGCAATATGATGGGCAGCGTCACTTGCAAGTTCAATGATGATGCGGCTTACATGCGCTTGGACAAAATGGGTTTAGTGATTATTTCCAGTGCTCCTAAGTGGAATATGCTCGTTTACAACGACGTCAACAAGAACTGCATGAAAATGACTTTCGAGCAGTGGCAGAAGCGCTTTGGCGCGGGTATGCTCGGAAAGAGCTCGAAAAAAGAGCCGATGAAGACGGTCACCACCAAGAAGCGGGAAAAAATTCTCGGCTTCTCTGCCGATCAGATTTTGCTCAAAGGCAAAGTCAACGGTGTCGAGCAAACGCGCATGGAAGTCTGGTTGTCGACAGCGATCTCTGCCCCCATGCAATTAAAATCGTTGTTCCGCACTTTTCTCAATTTGCCCGAAGACATGCATGGCATGCCGCTCAGGGTCTTGACATTGCAAAATGGGAAATTAGTGCCGATGCTCGAAGCCTACAAGGTGACTAAGGCGACCCTTGCTAAAGAAACATTCCAACCGTTGACCGGCTACAAAGAAGTGAAGGATGAAATGGCTTTGATGATGGACGACGGCGATTCCAGCTCAGCCGACGATTTGCTTGGCACGAAGCCCGTGGGCAAAGTAATTCCTGGCACTACCCCCGGTGCGGTTCCGGGCAAAGCAGCGATGCCGGCAGCGACTGCGGGCAAGGCCGGGTCGCCGGCAGCGACTGCAGGCAAGGCCGGGTCGCCGGCTGCGACTGCAGGCAAATCTTTGCCACCAGGCGCGAGATGAGCTAAATGAATTGATCAGTGCTGATTGGCCGTCCCGAATAGTTCCGGAGCGAAGTTTTGCACGGATGAAATCGTTATGGCACCGCTGAAGTTTGAAAGTTCGCGGCCGTTTGCGGCCATGGCGCGTACGGCAATGACGCCCAGAACTTTGCCCTTGAGGCTGACGACAGGTCCGCCACTGTTGCCATTAGTGATTGGCGCGTCCACTTGTAATATGCGCGGCAAGACGCGGCTAATGCGGCCGGTGCTGAATGTCGGCGCGTAGTAATTGGAAGCGTCGAGATCGATTTGATCAGAGGCTTGCGGGTAGCCAATTACCTGAATTTCCTGACCCTCAGTTGGTTGAGCCGAATCGAATTCCAAAGTCGGTATCGCTGTTGATGGCACAGTCAAGACTGCAAGGTCAGGGTCGGATTCGCCGGTACCGACTTTGTAGACGCTTGCTTGGAGGGGTGTTTGGGAGACGGGACCGGTTTTGTGCAAGAAATAACCGAGCTCACTGGTGACGACTACAGTTTCCAGATATTTTTTGAACATAATGCGACCTGGATCCGGACGCAAGGAAAGAAAATTGTCATAATAATCCCAGATCGCATCAACCGTTGACTGATACAGCGTACGTTCGGGAGGGGTCATCACTTTCAGTGATAGATTGACTGTAGCTAGAAGTTCTTTGAAGCGCGCGTCCACGTCTTTGCCGTTAGCCGTGCGCTCGGCGGCCAGGCGCATGCCTGCATAAAAGCGCTCACACTCTTTCGTCAGCTCATCGCCGTTTTCCACAACATGACGATTGCTGAGAAAATAGGTTTTAGAGTGTTCGATTGTCTTGATCGGAAATGCCGAACCGGTTGCCACCACACGAAAGCCTCTGTCATCATTGGTGGTGGCAAACACCGGATATTTATTTTTAGGCGACAAATCTCTCAGTTGCACCCAGAGGCCATTTTTTAGTCGAAGTTTGATGCCGACATTCAATTCGTAGACCTGCGGCTTCAACTTCTTGTCGAGCTTCTCCCAGGACTCAGGCGCAGCTACCGCTGGTGTCGTGCTAGCTGCTTGCAGAGTGAGCAAGCATACAAATGACGGGGCTAATCGCCTGAAATATTTCTGCAAGATATGCCGGGTGTGAATGGTTATCCCTTGAAATCGATTTTCTCTCTCCACCGCATTATAGCTAGAGCGACGCTGATCCGGCGATCGCTCGGGAACTTGCAGTGTCGATTTCCACTTCAAAAAAGCGATTCCACGGAAAAGAGATTCGTTCTCGCTGCGGGACGTAATCGAGAGCCCGGGAGATTTGAGTCAGCAGTGGCCGCATTCGTGTTTCGAGGTCTCCCTGAGAGAGCAAAGACAAGTGCTTCCGCACTTGAGTCTGATAAGCCCAGTCATCGGCAATGCGTATATAAAGAAGGTCTTTGAGAGCACGCGCCGCCCGTCCGGAGTCATCGGCAAACCAGCGGGCGATGCCCATGGCTAGAGTCGAACCCAATGTGTTGCCGGATGTATTCCAGCCACCAAAGGCGTAAAGTCTTTCAAGCAATTTTGGCTGGTCGAGCAGGGCTTGCACAAGCAATGGGTCGGCACCATTAGCGTAAGCGAGATCGCAAAGGATGCAGGGCACAGGCGAGTTCTTGAGCAGATCCAGAGTAGAAGCGACGGCTTCTTTGGTGTCGATTATGCGCAAATCTTGATGTCCTGGCAAAAGAATATGGTCTCCTTGACCGTTTTCGCCGCCATGGACGATTACCCGAAGATTCGCTAGTCCTTGCTTTTCCGCCTCGAGATCGACTGCTCGCAAACCACAGGCTTTGATTTGAGCGCGCACCGAGTTGCCGATGCTCTGCCCTTCATAGCGGCTCTGACAAAATTCTCCGGCTGGTAACGCATAATGCACGACAGCCGTGAGACCACCTCTGGTTTTTCCTTTTTGCTCGCTGATTTGTAAGAGCCAGGAGGCGAACATCGAGCATAAAACCTCGTCGGCGCCGGCGTAAGTCAACGCGCGCTCGCTCAAATTCGATTGTTTGATGCGATTGAGAATTTTTTCTTGTTCCAGAACGTTGAGACCGAATTCTCCCGAGTCATCAAGGCTAAAGATCAGTCGCGAGAATGTGCCTTTCTTCAAGTGTTCGAGTAGCGCTAGATTGACTTGATAGTTGCGAAATCGCGTTTGCATGTAGTCTTGTCTGATCGGCTCTGGCACTCTCATTTCGCTTTCACGCAAAAGACCGTTTGCCATTGAACCTTGCGCGTCCAATCTGTGCAAATTGGCTGACCACGCGAAAATCTCGCGACCGTAGCGAGCCCAATAATCTTTCTCTTCGCCAGCATCATGATTATCTGAAATGCGCATGATGCTGGATTGAACGAAGGTAGGAGTTTGTCCGGCTTTCTTCTTCCAATTGGCCATGCTGGCGACGCGTGCCAGGAGGGTGTCCAGGCTCTCTTTGCTGCGTCTGGAATTGGTCAAGCCACCATAAACGAGACTATCGACACAGACAAAAATAGCAGCCACCGTCGTGCTACCGAGAGTGGTATCAATCCAATTGAATAGTGCATCGACATTGGCAGTTTGTTGCAGTGTGGACAATAGTTGACGAGGCGGCAATAGGGCTTCGACACCGGCCACTCCGGCGATCGACTGGGGCAGGCAGTAAGTGACCGGACGATCGTCTAATGGCACCATCAGCACTTTCATGTCTATCACCTCTTGATCGTGCTTTATTCGCCTGGTCTGGGAGACTGTAGACCGCTTTGTTTGATTGATATCGGGCGCGTGTCCGGTATGAAGCGAATGCCGCTTTTCTTACCGGGCTGACCGGCGATGAGCACACCGTTGGTTTCGCTATTACCGTCCGGAGCGTTCGACGCTATGCATTGAGCAAATTCGACATCGCTGAAGTCTGGTTTCGACCACAGGGCTGCCTCGAAGAAAAGACTGCTGCCGACTAAATCGCCTTCGATTGGAGTTTCGACCAGCAATTTGGTCACGCCGCCCTCAGGGATTTTGGCCAGAGCCACGAGTTTGCGGTCAGGTCCGAGCCTGAGCGTGTGCCCGCACGTTGGTTTGGAGCCGCTGTTTTTGTCAGCCATAGCCAGAGCGACCCAACTGCCGCCGGGTCCGTGGATGGTAAACTCGGCAACTTCGCCCAAAACCATTGTTCCTGGCATGTAAAGACGAGGCGCGGAAATCCGTCGGGTGAGGCGCCGGCTCAATGAGTCGTTGCCGTGGGTGACGCCTATAGGGGCTGTTTCGCTATCCGCTTCAGCCTCGTCTTTAGCGCTTGCGGCGGCAGCACTGCCGAAAGGCGTCGGCATCGTCTTCAAGATGTCTGGCGGACCGTACACATCCGCCGCGAGTGCGCCCTGGCAAAGCAAAAGGAGAGCGGTCAGGACCGTGCCGGCCAAGTCTCTGTTTCGGAATTCTGGATATATGCCGATCCGCATCATTTTTCCGCCAAGGCATCGTGGTTGGGACGACACTGTATGCTTAAAAGGAGGCTTTTCATACTACCACTATGCGATAGTAAATCATTCTTACTGGACGATCGGGGCGCAAAGGATTTAACGTTTGGATGGAAGCGGGGCAAGAAAACTCATTCCCTAGCAGGGAGCCTCTATACAAGGAATGGCTCAACCGCGCATTCGCCGCAATCAGCGGTCAAAAGTTGTTATTCGAGGCGGTGCTTGTGGCGGTCAGTTTCCACGTCATTATGTTTCCGGTCATTTGGATTGCTGGTTGGGCATTGCCCTGGCCTAGGCCGCCTGTGATCACGACCATCGTTGAATTCGATTTGGATGAATGGATCAAGTCTGGCAAGCCGAAAAAAATATTTGAATTTCGCGATCCCGAACGCAATTAGTGCGCCGATTTTTTTGTTTTCAATTGAACTTTTTGTCAGTTCGCCACGTTCTATATCTAGGAAGGCAAAGGAAACTTAATCCTGTTACGAAAGGGCTTGAATGAAGTATTCTAGCCTTGGTGTGGCTGCACGCAATTGGCATCGCATATGGTGCTACGGGTGTAGGTCTGGTGCGCGGTATCGAAAATATCCATTCGATATGTGAGGTTTGATGTCGACGTCTATTGATGGCTCAGTTTCTGCAGGCGCCGGTTATGTAAGCACCCCGGCTGCTGTTCCCATTTCTGTCAGCGCCCTTTCGGCTCTGGGGAAAATGTGGCGATTTCCTGCCATGCAGCCGGAATACAAAGAGCTTTTGCAAGTTGCCGGCAACTCCGAGATTATCGCTAAGTTGTTGGTTAAAAGAGGCATCACCTCGTTAAACGAGGCTCGCGCTTTTCTCGATGCCAAGGATTACCAGCCTACCGAAGCCATGGAGCTTCCGGATGTAGACAAAGCGATTATGCGCATTTCGCAGGCCATCCAGGAAAAACAAAATATCACCATCTATGGTGACTATGACGTCGACGGTATCACGGGAACATCTTTGCTTTTAAGTGTCTTGCGCAAGCTCGGCGCCAGCGTCGATTTTTACATCCCTAATCGCGCCAGCGAGGGCTACGGACTCAATCTCAAAGCTGTCAGTGTTCTCGCCAGCAAGCATCGCACAAAGTTGTTGATCACTTGTGATTGCGGGGTGTCGAATTTCGCCGAGATCAATTTTGCTAAATCGCTGGGTGTAGATACACTTGTTCTCGACCATCATTCCCTGCCGGAATTGTTGCCGCCGGCTGTCGGCATCGTACATCCGAAGCGATTGCCCCCCGAACATCCGCTTTTCGATCTGCCTGGAGTGGGAGTGGCTTACAAAGTTTGCGAAGCGCTTTTGATCGATAAGCAAAGACCCGAAGAAATCGAACCGTTGCTTGATTTCGTCACTCTCGGCATGATCGCCGACCTGGTGCCGCTCGTGCGTGAGAATCGATATCTGGTGCAAATCGGCTTGCCCAAGCTGATCAACTCTCAGCGACCAGGCATTCAAGCCCTGTTAGCCCAGGTGAAAAAATCGGAAGACACCGACCTGGTTGGTTTTGGCTTGGCTCCCAGGATTAATGCCGTTGGCCGCTTGTCGGATGCCAAAGCGGCAGTTGAGCTGATGACGACCGAAGACCCCGAGCGGGCCGAAACTCTGGCAAAGCAATTACAGATCGAGAACGTCAAACGCCAGGAATTATGCGAGCAGATCTTTGCCGAGGCCGACCAGATGGTTCAAGCGAAGTACGACCTGAACCGAGACAAAGCCATTGCCATTTACGCGGAAGGCTGGCACCACGGCGTTGTCGGCATTGTCGCATCGCGATTGGTCGAGAAATATCATCGCCCTGTTTTCATCGCTGAGCTTGATACTGCCGATAGTACCATTCGCGGATCTGCGCGCAGTGTTGAAGGTCTGGATTTGTACGAAGCGCTCAAATTGAACGAGCCAATTTTGTCACGCTTCGGGGGGCATAAAATGGCAGCCGGTTTCACGCTCGATGCTGATCTGACTAAAACAGCGGGCGCGCACACTCTTGAGTTTGGCGGCGAGATCG
>CAJCHQ010000133.1 GCA_903970295.1 Bryobacterales bacterium | reverse complement strand
CGCCCTGGCCGCTGGGTACGTTCACGTCTGCGAACGCCTTTAAGGGATTAGAGCGATGGCACTGAATTACATTTTGGCCGCAGTTTTGACCTTCGGGTTGTTGGTATACCTTTTCTTCGCCTTGCTGGCGCCGGAAAAATTTTGAGCATCTAGATGACAGTTGTCGGTTGGTTGGACATCCTTGTTTTCTCATTACTGCTCCTCGCTTTAACTAAGCCGCTGGGTCTCTATATGCAGCGAGTTTTCGAGGGCGAGAAAACCTGGTTGGATCCTTTTTTCAAGCCAATCGAAAAAGCCTGCTATCTGTCCTTTGGCGTTGACGCGAAAGAAGACATGCACTGGACGACTTACAGTGCCTGCTTGTTGACTTTGTCGTTAATTTCACTCCTCTTCACGTATGCAATTTTGCGGCTGCAAGGGATGATTCCGCTTTTTAATCCGATGGGATTCTCCACTTCTCAAGCTCCCTCGTACGCCACAGCAATGACTGCCGATCTGGCTTTCAATACGGCGGTCTCGTTTACAACCAACACAAATTGGCAAGCGTATAGTGGCGAAAGCACGCTTTCGTATCTGTCGCAAATGCTCGCTCTCGCCTTTCACAATTGGCTATCGGCAGCGACCGGGCTAGCCGCCGGTGTTGCTTTGATTAGAGGCTTTGCCAGGCGCTCAGCCACTGGCATCGGCAATTTTTGGTTCGACATCGTGCGCTCGCTTTTGTGGATCATGTTTCCGATTTGTTTTCTCGTGGCATTATTTCTGGTTTCTCAGGGCGTAATTCAAAATCTGGCTCCATATGCAGTGGCAACAACGATCGAGGGCAGCAAACAGACTCTGCCCATGGGCCCGATCGCTTCGCAAGAAGTGATCAAATTGCTGGGCATCAATGGTGGCGGCTTCTTCAACGCCAATAGTGCTCATCCTTTTGAAAATCCAAGCCCGCTCACAAATTTGATTGAAGAACTGCTGATTTTTGCACTGCCGGCCGCCCTGACATACACTTTCGGCAAGATGGTCAAAGACACGCGACAGGGTTGGGCGCTTCTACTGACCATGTACATATTTTTCCTGGGCGGCACGGCCATAATTTATCAATGCGAAAGCGCCGGCAACCCGCAATATAACAAATATGGCATCGTCACCAGCACGCAGACAGCCGACCAGCCTGGCGGCAACATGGAAGGTAAAGAGATGCGTTTCGGTTTAGCCGATTCATCTCTTTTTTCAGCCGTCACTACTGATGCCAGTTGCGGTGCGATCAATTGTCAGCTTGATTCACTGACACCCATCGCCGGCATGATTCCGTTGCTGAACATTCAATTGGGTGAAATCATTTTTGGCGGAGTTGGCTCAGGTTTGTACGGAATGTTGATATTCGCCATCATTACAGTTTTCATCGCCGGCTTGATGGTAGGACGCACACCCGAATATCTAGGCAAAAAAATCGAGAAGAAGGAAGTCAAAATGGCCATGCTTTTTATTCTCGTGTCGGCCGCCTCAATTCTGATACTGACGAGCGTCGCTTCAGTTTTGCAAATTCACGAAAAAGACTATTGGAATCCCCCCGGCGCCACCTTCAATAATGTCGGCAACGCCTGCGCCCACGGTCTCACCGAAATTCTTTATGCTTTTTCTTCAGGCACTGGTAACAACGGGTCAGCTTTTTCCGGTTTGAACGCCAATACGCCATATTTCAATCTCACAGTTGGTTTGGCTATGCTGGCTGGCAGATTCTTGATGATCATTCCGGCCCTCGCTATTGCCGGATCATTGACCAAGAAGCGTTACGTGCCACCATCGACAGGCACATTCCCAACGCACAGTCCCACCTTCATCATTCTTCTTGCCAGCGTGGTGGTCATTGTCGGTGCTTTGACTTATTTTCCAGTCTTGACCCTCGGTCCTATCGTAGAACACATGATGATGGGACAAGGTCGATTATTCTGAGGCAAGCATGGACGATTTGATGATTTCCAAACGCAAGAGTCGCCCGCTTTTGGAGCCGGCTATCTTGAAGCGGGCTACTCTCGACGCAATCGCCAAGTTGAATCCGGGTGCTCTGGCCAAAAATCCGGTGATGTTTGTGGTCGCCGTCGGCAGCGTCTTTACGACTTATCTTTTGCTGGCTGACGCTTTCAGTGCCCATCAAAGCGGCGATCTCTTGTATAAACTGCAAATCACATTGTGGCTGTGGTTCACGGTATTGTTCGCAAATTTTGCCGAGGCCATTGCCGAAGGGCGAGGCAAGGCTCAAGCCGATACTTTGAGGAAAAATCGCACTGAAACGACGGCGCGAAAAGAAATCGCTAAAGACAAATACGAGACCGTCAATGCCACGGATTTACATAAGGGCGATATCGTCAGAGTCGAAGCGGGAGAAATCATTCCCAGCGACGGGGATGTGATCGAGGGAGTGGCCACTGTCAACGAGAGCGCCATTACCGGCGAGTCCGCGCCGGTGGTGCGCG
>CAJCHQ010000132.1 GCA_903970295.1 Bryobacterales bacterium | reverse complement strand
AATTTTGCTCGGGTTTGCGATTCTTCAGGCTGTTGACTAGATTCGGATCGGCAGCGTCGGCTGGATTGGCGCTGACCTTCTTCGATTGCGGCATGCCGCGGGCGCCGAATTGTTGATTGGTGAAGTAATCGACCGCTTGCATTGCTCGTTTCTGACCCATCGCACCGAGTGCACTGAAGCCTTTCATCAAACCGCCGGTGAGCATACCAGCCGAGATGAAGTCGGACATCGGGCTGATCGAAGCGCGAGCCAGGAAGGTCGGCACCTGGATCATGATCTGCAGCACGCCGACCGCCATGACGATTTTGCCCCAGGGGTTGAAGTCGGAGTAGAGAATGATCACCATGATCTTCAACAAACCGACCCAGACGAATGTCCAAAGACTCACTTCCACGAAAGACCGGACAAACCCTGAGGTGACATTTTCGGTGTCAGGCGTTGCGAAAAAGACAATAAAGATGGGAGCGAACATATATTGAGCTGTCAAAAGCCCTGTCTGAATCGCTTTCAGAACGAGGATGTAGATAAGCTCAGTGATTAGGATCACGCCAATAAATAGGTAGATGACCAAGCCAGCGAAAGCGACGACTTCACCGACCGTGCCAAGCACAATACCACCAGCGGCTGCACCGACGACCGGTGCGAATGCGTTAGCGAGAAGACCGGTCGTCGCTACCAATCCACCTTTAACAGCGGAGGTCATGGCAGCATCCAACTGGGCGACCTGGTCAGCGGAGTTGAACCAGATGGCGTTGATCATTTCATTGGTGATCTGCACTTCGAAGGCATAGATTGTCGGCCAGGCGAGCAATAAGCCAGCGGTGAAGATCAGTCTGCCAACTGCACCGAACAGTCCGGCGCCACCGCGCCAGGCAGCTTCAGCCCAGTACTTCCAGATGCAGAGAATGAAAAGAAGCAGGAGCAGGTCTACGGCGATACCATACATGGCATCGGCACCGTCTCTGACATAAGGCGAGATATCGTCGGCGCCGCCGGCACCAGGACCATTTTGAATGCCGTTGACAGCGATGTTGGGATTGAGAACGAAAGTGCGTAGAAAAGATGTGAGGAAATGCACTGTGTCTGCAATCCAGCCGTCGATGATTTCAGTGATCCAACGTCCAATCAACTGACCGATGTTCTGGAACAAGTTGCCGATGATATCATCGCCCCAGAACTTGGACATACCGGCGTAGGTTTCGTTCACTGCACCAAATTCGGTGCCCTGCAACAGTTCTTCGTTGGTGTTTTGAATGACTTGCTGCTCGTCGTTTTCAGCAGCCTCTGTGATCAAGTTGACTTGCGCTTTGGCATCGTCGAAATTGGTCGTGTCAGTGGCTTGCGTCGCTTGGGCACCTGGAGCCAACGGATTTGTGCCAGTCCCATTTGTGGGCTGGTTCGGTCCGCCGGCTTGGCTGTTGCCGTTCATGGTGCCCGGTTCAGCCGTTTGAGCAAAAGCCGCAGTAGTAAGCAAATTCGGCGACAGCAGCACCAGTAGGGCTACAATCGCCAGTTTCAGAGTTTTTTGGGTTGTCTTGCTGTCTAGTCTCACAGCGCTTGTATCCGGGGTTTCAGTGGGGTGGAAGTGCTGAGATATTAAAACCATGATGAATGACTGTCATTGGGGAAATTCCCATGGAAGACGGCAAAATGCCAAAATTTTTGCGGGCGTGAGGGTTTTAGGGCTTTTTTCAGTGGTGTTTGCACGATTTAAAACGCCGATTGCGCATGAGCGAGCGGCCAATCGCTCACTTGCGTCTCCCTGTCTCTCGTCTGTCACTTTCTGTTTCTTTCTCTGTTTCTTTCTCTGTTTGTTTCTCTGTTTCTTTGTCAGAAAACCAGAGCTCAGATCGCGACGTGATGCCCTCTCGATTCGAGACAGGGCTGTCAAGAATCCCTAGCTTAACAAAGTTTTGTTACATGCGGGTTTCGGGCTTTGTGAAAATTTGAAGCGCTTGTCTCGCAAGGCTTTTCAGTTTTATAAAATATTTATATTTGTCGTTACAGTTACTTGGATTAGTAGGACAGGTTCTCTCAGCGAGAGGGTACCACCGGTGTCGCTAGCTACCAAAAATCTGACAAGGCCGGCGCTGTTTGCCCCGACCCGAAAAAATGTATGCAGCCTGCCGCTTGCTGCGTACATTTTTTTGGGCAGCCGTCGGCTCGGCAAGCCGACGGAATGTTCATCCGCAACTTAAAAGCATCAACCGCGAGCGCGAAACAAATACTAGACGCTCGAAAAGGTCGGCATCACGGATGCCGACCCGATCGAATGAGCGTACTTGGTTACCTTGGACTTTCCTTTCGGATTAAAGACCGCCGCCCAGTCCGCCGAAGTTGTTGATGGCGAATGTGCCGAGCAAGTGGCAGGCTGTTGGTCCGCCGAAACCGATTCCGAGACCTTTGGCTACGTTCATGGCGGATTCTCCACCATCACGTTGACCGAAGGCGATCTTCATACCAGCCATCGAGCAAGGAACTGTTGAAAGGGCGGTCACAACGCGGGAAATGTCTCTCGCGGTGTCGTATCCGTAGTCAGCCAACATACCAACTTCGTTTGCTTGTCCGAATGCTGGGTCAACTGCTGCGCCTACCAAGCCGCCTGATGCATGTGCAGCATGATCGTACACGCCGAACGCGAAGAGAACGAGCTGAGGGGCGAGCATAAAGCCGACGCGGGAGGCGACTTTGAACGCACGTGATGCGACAACTTTCTTGGAAAGTGTTTTGAATGTAGATACCATGTCGAACCTCCTTAGGGGTTTTAATTTAGGTGTGTTGTGGGTGTTTCGTTCGCCAACGAATGCTTTAGTGATGTCTGAGTACGCCACTCACGTTAGTGCTAACAGATGATCCGTTGCCAACGCTTGTGGGTAGGGTTTGACCGATTGAGTAGCCTTGCGGACCGTAGGTCTGGATGGCGGGGAGTCCACCAGATGCAGGTGCATGGCTAGCAACAACATGTCTGTGCTGGGGAGTAAGTAATTTCGCAGTTCCTTGTGTGGCAACGCGCGAAGTTGCCGGAGCTGGAGCTGGTTGTGCTTTGATGGGCGCGATAGGCGGCGCATTGGTCGCAACGAGAGGTTGCGGGTTGCCGAATATCGATGAAAGTGGATTGTTTGCTTTAGGTATAGAAGTGAAAGTTGTTTGTTTCGGAACTATATTTGAAGTAACGATTGGAGCTATTGTGGGGACCTGGGGAATTGGTTTTGCAGGTGCGAGAAAAGATGTATCGAGAGGAGCCATCTTCGGAACGGAACCTGCCTTGACACTTCCAGCCGGGCTAGAAGATTTCGGTGCATAGGGCAGTGGATTGAAATGGCGAGGACCTGTCGGTTCTTCCATTCTGAACAAATTGGGAGCGTAATTAAATCTGCCACTTGGTCTAGACGGTTGACCATCCTCGTCGGAGGCATTCGCCGTCTGCACGAAACCAAGTCCAGCTGCGGCGGTAATTAAGAGAGATAGAGATAGAAA
>CAJCHQ010000131.1 GCA_903970295.1 Bryobacterales bacterium | reverse complement strand
TTTCCTGAAAATCAGTGTTGATGGCAATGCGAAGTGCCTGTCCGCAACTGAATTTTGCTGCCATCATGGCTGCCGGAATAATACCGCCGCTGACTCCGCCGATGGTGGCAGCGCGGCGCGCGACCCCAGATATTTCATAAGCGGCAAAAGCTCCTATTCCGCCGAGAATGGAGCGCGTACCGCCGGGACCATAGAGGAAGTGCAAACCGCGTGTGTCTTTACCCCATTGATCGACGGTTTGTTCGATCGGAGGCGCTAGGAGTTTTTGTTTCATGACGCACCTGCAGGAATGAAGGCAGCGGCTCGTCAGTGGGAGTCGTTGCATGGTGGAGCTGTGATTCGCATCAACTAGCGCAGTGAGTCGGGAGGCTTTGAGTGGCAGCAGACAGGTGTGCGACTCTGATCCAGGCCCTGGAAGATTGTTTACTGCGAGAAAGATTGAGACTGTGAGATCTCGGTTTTTTATTGGTCTAGATTTTTAGAAGAGTTGGAAGAGAAGTAAGTAATGTCTATCAACATTGCGCTTCCGAAGATTGTAACAATAGCTCTTAACAATCCCCAGAAGCCCGCCTCCTGCGAGGATTGAAGTCATCTGGTCGAGCCTCGAGCGCTGCTCTGAACGTCTTTTGCCCAAGCCGCCGCGGCTCAATAGCGGAGGTCGCGCGGTTCGGTTAGATTTAGCGCGGGTCGCGCAAAAGACTACTGGCGAACCGTTCCCGTGCATGTTGCAGTTGCGCTAGACGCGATTCCTGACCACACTACTGCCTCGGAATCACCTCAAGACATAAGTTATGAGCCTTCCAGGAGTTCATGATAGAAGACTTGAGCTAGATCTTAATCAGACCTCAGACAGCATTACTTGATACCAGTAGGCGAAAAACTCCAAGTTCTGGTGTGCATTTCTTTCCCAACTTCGAACACTCGGCTTTCGCTACTCAAACAACCCCGATTCTCGTTTCAGGCTTCCGTATCCGCCCACCGCGGCTAGGTACAAACTCCAGCCCACCTCCATCCGGCTTCGTCTCTCAGGACAGTCGCACAGCATGTCTGCATCTTGCGGACGAAAGGACACAACAATGACAAACTCAATCGCAGCAACTCCCTCGTTTTTGCGCGGGTTTGATATCTCAGAATTTCAGCCGACTGTCGATTGGTCTCAAGTCGCTGCGGCAAAGTACGACTTCTGCTTCATTCGCTCGACGCATGGCGGTGAGGTCGACAGCTTGTTTCAGAGCCATCGCGCTGGTGCTAAGTCCATCAATCTTCCCGCCGGTTTCTACCATTACGTCAATCCAGTGGTGGCAGTCGACACGCAAGTGAAGAACATGTCTCAGACCATCGGCAGCTTCAACCCTGGCGATTTGAAACCGGTCATCGATCTCGAAGGTGCCACTGCTTGGGCGCCCGTTGCCAGCAAGGATCGCCTCGGGGTGATTACCCAGACTCTGGATGGACTCAAGGCTAGCCTCGGCGTTGACCCAATGGCTTATCTCAGTCTCGATTTCATCAAAGACGTGATTGCGGACCCGTCTGTCGATGTCTCGGTTTTGGCGAAATACGACTTGTGGATTGCAGAATACGGACTGGCCACAGGAGCTACACCCGCGATACCAAGCCCCTGGACATTCTGGAGATTCTGGCAGTTCTCTTCGACTGGCGCGGTCGCAGGCATCACTGGCGCGGTTGATTTGGACTATTTCAACGGCAGCCAGGCTGATTTGCGAAGCATGATGGTCCACCCGGTCTAACAAACTCGTGACTGCTTACGCCTTTGCCATGGTTGAGCGCATCCATACAGATTGAGAGGAAGCGGTGAACCGCAACGCCCTTCCTCTCAATTCTGTCTCATTTTTTTTGCCCGCAACGGCACCGCAGGTGGTATCATGAGCCAATTTTGTGTGCGGCAACGTCGATCACCATATCGGCGCGCGGCTTCGATTGTTCGATCAGACGAGCATTAGGCAGATCTGTCGATTCGACTTTTACTTTTGCCCCTTCTGGAGTGCGGCCACCTTGCATGTGCCGAGCCAGCAGGCGAGGAGTTATGGTGGAGAAAGGGACGTCCAAGAACCAAATTTCGTCGAGAATCTTTTTGCACTGACGCCACGGTTCTCGGTCAAGCAAAAGGTAATTTCCTTCGATGATGCACAACCGGTTTATCGGTAGAACCGCAATGTCGTCTGGAATCGAGGCTTCGATGCCGCGTTCGAAGCGCGGACAATAGACAATTTGGTCGCTGTTTGTACGTAAGCGTTTCAAAAGTCGGGTGAAGCCGTGACCGTCGAAAGTCTCGGGGATGCCTTTGTATTCGAGCATGCGCATTTGTTTGAGCTGTTCGTTGGACAAATGAAAACCATCCATTGGCACGACTTTGGCGCGGTTCGGATGAAGCTGGTTGACGCCGGCCTCGAGCCATGCCGATACCGTGGTTTTGCCGGCGCCTGGGTAGCCGACGATACCCAGTAGGTAACGTTCGCCGGCTGCCAGTGTGGACAGTTTATGAGATAGCAAGGTCACCATATCATCCACAGTCAGCTTTTGTCTGGTTGGACTTTTCTGCATTAGCGCTTCTCACGGTCTGCTGAGGTCTTCTTGCGGGCTGCGTCTCACCGCATCTAACTGTTTGGCTGCATCGATCCGAAGTAGACATCTTATCTCATCCATACCCGGTTGAGAAATTATTTTTGTTTTGATACTACCTGTGGTGCTAATACTAATCGATATAGGATAAGCCGTTGGCTGGCGTGACGAGGTAGCTTGATTTAAATTCGGCTGCGGCGGATAAGTGCTCAAGCCTCGACTTGATGAACGCCCCGCGGAGGCAAAGATTGCACTCGCAGAAATGCCACGGTCTCCTCGAGCGTAGAACCGTCCAAAACTTCAATCGACATTCCGCAAATCGCCTCGTCGAGACCGGGCGGTGTCGGAGTTGGGCGCACATTGAATTTTTTGTCGGGCGCCTGGCGCAGGGCCTGCTCCGCCGAGAGGACCTGATGCAAATTGGCGAAGGTAATTATGTGGCGGATCATTATTCCTGGACGCAGATTGGTTTTATCGGAATCTTGGCAGAAAGTTAGTGGCCGGGCTGGAGTGTTAGCTGGTTGTAAAAAATTGGCGAAATCCCCTGCGCTATCCGAAGAGACTGACCCAGGCTAGTTTTCGCGTGTTATACTCGGTTTAGGTTCGCGAGGGATGTATGCAATATTATCTCTGCCCACGTTGTAGATTCAAAACCGCGTCAAACAAGCCAGTTTGCCAGACATGCGGTCTAAATTTTGCTGTCTATAATAGCACCATCAGTAGTGACAGCTCAGCAGTTGAAGTCAAACCCTCCAAGTTCAAAGCGTTCGCTAAGTTCTTGAATCTGGAAGGACGCGCTAAGAAATCCGGGCGCGAGAAGCCGGCGCTCAGCTAGTCTTCAGCTCTATGTTCAGTTTTATGCATTGATTGTCGCCGACTAATTGTCGGCGAGACTTATGGCTTTTCCCAGCCTAATTCTCCAATGGCTTCGTCGAAGCTGACTCGGCTTCGCTGACAGTAATGCAACGCGATAATCGCTTGCTCGATTTTCAGTCGATTTTCGGTCAGGAGTTTTTGGCAAGTATTAGCCGCCTCGTAGGTGACGTTGTCGAGCTTGCCTGCGGCAACGAGAATTTTCCACAATTCGCCGCCGTGTTTTTTCCTCACTGAAAGAGCTGTCTGCAAGTCTTGATCCTGAATCAATTTGGCTTTGTTCAGAAGTTCAATCGCTCTCTTGCCGGTGTCCTCATCGGCTTTCTCCTCCGGCTTGCCGCTCTTGCCGAAGTGTTCTTGGATGAACGCCTGAATCGCGTCTTCTTTGCTTAAAGCACCTGTGCGCACGACTTCTTGCAGATTGAGCACAGCTTTCAAAATGACGAAGCGAATCAGTCCGGCTTCGACGAGAATTTCGCC
>CAJCHQ010000130.1 GCA_903970295.1 Bryobacterales bacterium | reverse complement strand
GAAACGCTGCGTTTTGCGGTCCTGTTGAGCGCTGCCGGTGAAGCACCGAAAACCTCGTACATGCCCTTGTCAGGGCATGTTACGCAAAGGAGAAAAGAATGTTGGAAGAACTTTGGGGAGCCGTATCAGGTCGTTGGGGTTTAGCCGCCGTCGCCCTCCTGGCCTTGCCTGCAGGTCGGAAAGCCGTTCGCACTGTTGCTCGCGAAGCGATTCGAGCAGGGATAGCGGTCTCCGAAGGAGCCAAAGATTTATATGCTGAGCTGAAAGAAGAAGCGAATGACGTCGTCGCCGAAGTCAAAGCTGAGCGTCAGCAAAATCACGGTCACAGCAAAGTCGAAAAGACGACTCACAAAGCCCACGATTAAAGCGAAAGAAATAAGCCGAAAAGACGGACCTGGCGTTCTGGTCCGTCCTTTGCTTAGTTGGGATCCTTGAAACCGGGCAAACTCGAGCCAATCCAGAGGCTACCATGGTCAAAAAAACGGAAACGAAATCGACGATGATTGCCCATCATCTGCCGCATCGCACTCGCGTAAAGCTGCCGCGCTCGCATCGGGATCCAGCCACATTGAAAAAAGTGACCGACTCGATCAGTAAGGTGAGCACAGTCAAAGACGTGCAGTTTAACGATCGCACCGGCAGCATGGTCGTTTATCACGAGGAAGACACCAAAATTCTCGAGCACATTAATGGCGCCCTGGGTGAAGTAGCTGGCGAAGTTTTCGAAGCGATTCTGGCGGCTGAGGAAGTCGAGTTTCCCGGTCTGAGTTTGATTGGTACATTTATCAGTTCTTTCATGGGCAAAGCCGATGACAAGGTCTCCAGTGCCACCAATAATGTTGTCGATTTAAAAATCATGATGCCACTAGCATTGCTGGGCGCCGGATTTTATCAGGCCTCACGTAATGCCGCCTGGTTGACCCAGGTACCAGCCTGGGTGCTCTTCTATTTCGCGTACGATTCGTATACCAGATTTCATGGTCCGGGCAATCAGCCGAATTCGGAGCGAGCGATCCCAGCCAGCAAGATTGTGCAACCGAATGGTGCCACTGACGTCGAAGTAGAACAAACTACTAAAAAGATCACTCGCGTCACGCAAACCAGTGCCAAACATCCGCCAAACTCGGGAGCAACCACATAAGATGACATCCAGCAAGGGCAAAAAAGTTGTTCCGCTTCGAGAGGCCCAGCCGGATACTGCCGCGGCAAGTACTGAGAGCAAAGCAAAACCAGTTACACAAGCAGCAGATCAGCAAAAGCTCGACTTTCAGGTTTTGCATCAGATGCCCGGTCGCATTCGGCTGCGAGTAGAAAATTTGCGTTATGCCCCCGAGCACGCCAGCGCCTGTATTTTGACGATTGCAAATTTGAAAGGAATTGTACAAGTAAGGACAAATTATTGGTGCGCCAGCACCGTCATTGAATATGACCCTGACGTGATTTCGGATCAATCGATTCTCGAACACTTCGACCGTCTGGACTACGACTCACAGGAATTGATCACCCCGGCGCCCCGCAAGCAAGGTCAATCGCTGGTCATGCGATTGCTGCGCAAAGTGCTCGCCATCCTCGACCACTCTTTACCGGCGGGTCTGCAACTTGCTTTTGGTATTGGGGCCTTCGCCGCGAGTCTACTCGACATTCCGACTTTCGCAACCAAAACTTTGCTCGCGCTCTCGGTGGCGCCAATTGCCAGCCGCGCACTGCACACGATAATGGATGAAAAGAAGGTCGGAGTGGATGCGCTTGACGGCATCGCCGCGGGTTTGATGGCTTTGAATGGCAGATTGCTCGAAGCAAGCTTCATGACAATGCTGATCGCCTCCGGCGAATACATTCGGGACAGAACAGCGCGGCGATGCGAAAAAATAGTCAGCGATTTGCTCGGACTCTCGGGAAGATTTGCCTGGTTGGTCAAAGGCAAAAAACGCCTTTGCATTCCGGCTGATGAAGTGAAAGTCGGCGACATAGTAGCCGTTTATCCTGGTGACATGGTTCCTGTTGACGGCACCGTCATCAGTGGCGAAGCCGACGTCGATCAGTCCAAGTTGACCGGGGAAGCAGTGCCGATTGAAGTGAAAACTGGCAGCCAGGTTTTGGCTGCCACAGTCGTGGTCGAAGGCAAAATCCATCTGCGGGCCGAAGCCGTCGGCTCGCAAACCAAAGCGGGATTGGTGCTCGAGTGCATCGAAAACGCCCCCATTCACGAGACTAAAATTCAAAATTATGCCTCGGTCGTCGCCGACAAATTAGTGGTGCCGATTTTTGCCGGTGCGGCAATTTGTTTTCTCATGACCAGAAATTTGACACGCTTGATGAGCATGTTGATCTTCGATTTCAGCACCGGCATTCGCATCGCCGCGCCCACAGCGGTTTTGGCATCCATGCACAGAGCCGGACGTCGCGGCATCTTGATCAAAAGCGGCGGCGCACTCGAGCGATTGTCCACAGTTGACGCCATCATTTTCGACAAAACCGGCACACTCACTTCCGGTGAACCGAAAGTCGTGCACGTCGAGCGTTTCAACGGGCATTCGGCAGATGAAGTTTTGGCTCTCGCTGCCGCTGTCGAACAACGTTTACACCACCCGGCTTCGCGAGCGATCGTCAAAGCCGCTCAACAAAAAGGTCTGAACATACCTGATCGCACCACATCCGAGTTTATGCGCGGCATGGGCGTCAAAGCCACAGTCGGAAAATACGAAGTGATAGTCGGCAGTCGCACGATGATGGAAAAGCAAAACATCGATATCAAAGAAGCTGAGGCTTCAGAGAATCATGCCGTGAGCGTGGGTGAATCAATCGCTTATGTGGCTATCGATGGGCGCGTAGCCGGATTGATCAGATACAGCGATCAGCTCCGCAAAGAATCGAGTGACGCTATCGCCCAACTGAAACGTCTGGGCATCAAGAAGATGATCATGTCTACCGGCGACAGCGAAGTTGCAGCTAAGCGAATTGCAGCCGCCTGTGGGTTAACCGATGTCAGAGCCAGGTCATTCCCCGAGCACAAAGCCGAATTGGTGCGCGAACTGAAAGCGCAAGGCTTCGTAGTCGCCGTTATAGGCGATGGCATCAACGACTCCCCCGCCCTTGCCCACGCTGACGTGGCCATCTCTTTGCACGGAGGCACAGAAGCCGCTCAGCACAGCGCCAATATAATTCTGACCGATGACGACTTGAGAAGGTTACCGGAAGCGATCAAAATCGCGCGCAGCGCCATGGATCTAGTCAGGCAGAATCTGTCACTGGCTGTCGTGCCTAACAGCGCGGGTCTGGGACTGGCGGCCTTCGGAATGGTGGGACCGGCAGGCGCCACATTGCTCAACAACGGCTCAGCCAT
>CAJCHQ010000129.1 GCA_903970295.1 Bryobacterales bacterium | reverse complement strand
CTGCCGCCCAGGGCGATGCCGATTCGCAATTCAATCTCGGGCTGATCTACAGTCGAGGCGAAGGTGTGGCTCAAGATGACGAGCGCTCGGCTAACTGGTTCAAAGCGGCGGCAGAGAGCGGGTCTGCCCGGGCACAGTATGACCTGGCGCAGATTTATCATCATGGTCGCGGTTTGGAGAAGGATTTAGAGGCGGCAGCTTTCTGGTATGGCAAGGCTGCCGATCAAGGCGTGGCAAGGGCTCGCGATTGGTTGATCGAATTACAAGCGGCAGCTGCGAGGGATTAATCAGCCGGACTTGATTGACTGCCGTTCCGGGCCTGGCCAGGCTTTGGTGCTGCCACCGCTAATGGTGCGCTGACCACTATGCCCTCTGCATTTTAATTTCGCGTCGAAGAAATCCATCACTTGTTTCAAGTAATCATAGGTGCCGAAATTGTGGCCACCGCCTTTGACTGTGACGAACTGAACGTCGTCATGCGCTTTCTTGAGGGCGGCCACCAGCTCCTCGCTTTGCTCGTGCGGGACGAGTTCGTCGGCATCACCGTGCATGATCAATATCGGTGGTTCGTTGGAGGCTACGTAGCTAATTGGACTGGCTTTCAGTGCTAATTCGCGATTGTCTTCCAATTTGCCGCCGAGAAACATTTCCAATTGGTGACTGAGCGCGAATTTAGGACCGGATTGTTTGACAAAAGTGGTCAGATCGCTGGGTCCGCTCCAATCGCATACGGCTTGTACTTTGCTGGACAGGTTACGATAGCCAGCGGTGTCGTCGAATTCTCTATCGTCGCCGGTGAGACCGATCATCACCGCCAGATGACCTCCGGCCGATCCGCCAAAGACACCGACGCGGTCGGGATCGAAATTGTATTCGGCAGCATGCGCACGGAGCCAGCGAATCGCCGCTTTGCAGTCTTCTATCTGGGCTGGGAAGCGGGCTTCGGTTGTCAGCCGATAGTTGAGACTGGCCACTGCATAACCGGCTTGAGCAAAAAATTGAGCTGGTGTTTCTCGTTTGTCACCCTGGCACCAGGCGCCGCCATGAATCCAGACGATCAAAGGCACACGATGTTCTTTCGTGGCAGCATTGGGTAACCACAGATCCAGAGCTTGGGAGTGTTTCTTGCTGCCTTGAGCGTAGGACAGGTCTTGCAACAGTCTCAAGGCACCAGGCTTTTGTTGTGCTGCCGCATAGGTGACAACAACCGCAGCACTGATTAACAGTACTAAACTAAGCGTGCTCAAAAGTCTTTGTCTGGACAAGACCACCTCCGCCTTGCCGATGATAAGGGATTGCGCAAGAGCCGTACAAGCGTTCGTAACTCTTGTGGGTATAAAGTGGAATTAAAGGTGACAAAGAGTTGGTCGATGGCAGTGTCAACATTGAACTTCGCTGATCGTTGCGGGGCAGTCCTGATCTCACTGAGCTTGATCTGGATGCCTACTGCTGGCGCTCACCAATTGCTCGCCCGAGAGACTGACGATGGTGAAGATTCTTCTCGACTGAGTGAATTTGTTCACAATCAGTCGCTTGCCCTTAGCGCGCTTTATGTGGACCTCGCACTGGCTCAGTCAGGTCAGATTATGGAGGCTGGGAGCAGCAGAAGCAAAAGGCAATCGGTTGAACGACAAGCGCGAGCGCTCGATCAATTTTTAGCTAAAGGTGATGCCAGTCGCGAGACTGGGTCTGCTCAGTGGGGTTTTGTAAAAACCTCTGCTGGCAAGACGCATAATGCCAGGCGACATCGCGGACTGGCTGCGATCGACGATGCAGTTACCGAAGAGGACGCCGTGTTAGATCTGAACGCCTGTGCCGCTGCTTGTGCACGCGGTGAAGATGGTATCGCCCGTGGTGACACTGGGTTGGCCGACTCAATGACTCTTGCTGCTCTCGACAAGGTGCGCAGATTCAGCGCTCGACAAATCGGCATAGTCCTGCCGGCATTAGCCAATATCGATGATTTGCTGGCAGCCAGATATTTCGCCTGTGATTTTCCCCGGCATCTGGCTGCCCTCACCCGTGACCAATCGGGTTTTGCCCCGGCCCGGTTGTTGGCGGTAGCACCGCGCGCGGTGCCTGCTTTTAATTGGCAAACCACTTCGATCAAACCTTCGCTTTCTTTAAGCGAACGTCGCTTCGAGATACCGACTGCCGTCGGCCAGAGGCACGAACAACTCCGAGTGGCGAGAGATGCTCGCCAATTGGCCTGGCTCTACAAAATCGCTCGTCAAAACGCGAAGGCCGAATTATGGTTGCGGCGAGTGATCCCGTTTTACGTCGATCATCTGGCAGAAGATCCCAGAGCGTTGCATGATGTTTATTACGAATTGGGTGAATTGCGCCTTTTCCAGGACGATCAAGGGGATGCCTGGGAATTTTACCGGCAAGCGCTCGCTATCAGTGCGCTCTATCCGGGAGTTATTCCCGATCCGGTCTGGCTGCTCGATCGTCTGGCCCAAACTTGCGTCCATCTGGGTAAAACCGATGATTCGGAGCGCTTCTCCCGTCTCGCTCTGGCGGCCACCTGTGCCGGGCAATCAGTTTCGCCAGAGCTAAACGGGCTCTCTCTGAAAGATGTGCTCAGTCTGCCTGCCTTTAAAAACGTTCTCAACTCAGAGTCGTCGAGTAAAGTGCGTGGACTATTGCAAACAATGATCGATCAGTACTGGCAGGCTGAGCAATATACCAATGTCCGCCTCATTCTCGAATTTCTTCTCGGTAAAGCGGCTGCCGATCCTCAGCCTCTGGCCATTGAAAAAGTAGCGGTGAGCGCCGACACTAGGAAAGGGGCAGAAGAAAAAAATCGCATGGCGATGGTTCAACTAGGTTACTTGCATCTCTACGATGGAGATTTTCAGGCAGGCATCGATTGTTTCAAGCACGTGCTCAGCGCCAAACAAATTACGGTCAGGGAGAAAGCCGATTATTATGCTGTCCTTGGCCAGCTCAGAGACGACCTGGGCGCGGCGGCGGAAGCCGAAAAAGATTTTCGCCGCGCCATTCATTTTTACAAGATCTATTGTCGCAATCCTCACCTTGAGTTTGAAGATCGTGAATGGGTAACCGATTACATCGAAACTTTGGCCTGGCAAAATCAAATTAAGAATCGAGTCGGCCATAAAAATGACTACCTCAAAGCTCTCGATCCTCACCCTTGGCCACAGTCTCCCGTGAAAGTCTTTGTCTGCGTCGAGGGCGAGACTGGATTCAATCAGCAAACCGCCGCCAAATTGTATGCCATTTTCGAAACCTGGACAAAAGCTGTGCACGGCTTGGTCACATGTGTGCGAGTGCCGGACTACGACAGTGCCGAGGTCACGGTCGAGCGAGCGGGCGATCATTCAATCGTGGCTTCCGGTTCCGGCGGCCGGACAACTTATGAATATCGATTTGCGCGCCCCGGAGAGAGCGGTCAGACAGTCGACTGGCAGCCTAAGAACAGCAAAGCGGTGGCGCCGCCATTGATTGTGACGAAGGCGCACATCACCTTGCTTTGTCGCTTGCCCAATGCTTCTGAACTCGGACCGGCTGGTGAAGAGAGGCTTTTCTCTTTGGCCCTGCACGAGGCTGGGCATGCTCTTGGTCTGGACGGGCATTCTCCTTATGGAAAAGATATTATGTATTGGAAGTCGGCCCAGACGGTCTTGTCGGAACGGGATATTGCCAGCCTGTCTCATCTTTATGCCAAAAGGGAATAATCGGTCTAATTCACGATTTGAACACATCATTCGTCTAGGTTAGTAGCAGGGGTTGAGGTCTTTCGAGGCTCGAACGATGTTTAAACTGAAGAGTTGTGCATCTCTGACAGCTCTTACTTTACTAATGATGCTCAAACCGGAAGCGGCGCTCGCTTCAAAACTTTTGGACGACGCCAAACAAGATTTTCAACTGCAGCGTTTTCATGCGGCCGCCGACGAATTCCAGCAGGTGATCAAAGCCGAGCCGAGTAATTCTTCGGCATACTATTGGATGGGTCGTTCTCTTGAAGAATTGAAAGATCGCGATGGCGCTAAAGCCATGTACGAAGCTTCTTTCAAGTTAGATCCATTCGGTACATCCGGTCGTCAGGCTAGAGAGGAGCTGATGAATCTGGAGACAAAGAAAGCCGTGCTCGACCATCCCAGCGATGGTGTTAAAGTGACGGGCGACACGGTGCGGGTGATCAATTCTCAGGCCGCCGATTTGCGCCAACACAAAATCAACTATGGCAACACCATGGCTAAATTCAAAATGAACATGGGTGCCCAACAGGCAGCTCAGTATGGTTACACCGGTCCGATGAATATCACCAATATCACCGATCCGAATCAATACAACAATCTCAGTACTCTGCAAGCAATCAAGAATCAGGTCCAGGCTAAATATGGCGGTGGCGGTCTAGCGGGCGCTAATGGCATGCCCGGCGCCGGCAACTTGGGTGGATTCGGCACCAACAACGGCGTGGGCGCCATGCCTTACAACACCAATTACCGCATGTATGGACAGCAGCCAGTGAGCAACTTTGCTACGATAGATAGCAGTTATGTGCGCAGTGACGCCCGTGTTCAGGCGACACGCTACCAATCCGATGCCTTGCACTCAGCCGCCGAAGTGCAGAAGTCGGCCAACAATTTGCAAGAGTTGTTGGGCGACCCCCGTCATGATTTAGAGCCACATCTGCGCGCATTAGGAACCAGCTTGTACGTTCGCAATTACAGCGAACACGATAACGATACTGTCGCGCCTGCCGACCCCCCAATCCAGTTGAAAGCACACGAAATGCGCTTCGAAGATTTGCCGCCGATCGGAGCTCAGAAAAAAGCGCCCTAGCCGCTCTCGATGCCAAGGGAAGACAATAATGATGATCTCGAGGAGAAGTAGATGAACAAGCTTCTTGTAGCAACTGCATGGACAACAGTTTTGCTCTTCGGCAAAGAAAGCGCTCTGGCTCAATGCTGCCAGTCGCCAGTGCTGCCAGGACAAGCCGCTTCGGCGATTGAGATTATCAAAGACAGTGATAACCTCAATCAGAGAGCATTGTCATTTCACAAACGGGCTGAGACCCTCATCGCTCAAGCCGACAAATTGAAAGACCAGGCTGCATCCCTGCACAATAGAAAAGCTGCGATCAAGGGCTCGGCCAGTCAAACGACGTTGAACGGTGCCGCCGAAGTTCTGCGCACGAATATTCCGGTTTTGCCCAAACCCGCGAAACTGACGAAAGAACAATATGCGCTAGGAGCCAAGCAATACGCCGGCGACCTCAGTAATTTCACTGCGCATGCAAAGGCTTACGATGAGCATCTCAAGCAATTTCAAAAAGCGGTCGGAGAATGTCATGCTAACGAAAAAGCGCTCGATGGTGTTTTGAAGAAGTATGAGATTCATGTCGGCGATTTTCATATCGGCCTCAATGATGCAAACGCTCAAATCGTGCTCAGACCACCCCATATTTGCAAGCGCATGCAAAATATGGTCGATCGTGACTTCAATAAGATTGCCAATTCGATGATGAACGATCAACGAAGAGTGATGGAAGCCGAGCACCGCCTGACGCAAACCGAAGCTGAACTGCAAAATGCCGAACAGGCTAATGCAGCCGCCAGCGGCAAGGCGGTGCACGAAGCCCAGCGCGAGGAGGGAGAAATGGCACTCGCCGGAGAGTTTGGTCGGCTAAAAGAAGAGTATGATCTTCTCAAAATGGAAAAAGAAAGATTGGCCACGGTTAATCCTAATATCGGAAGAGTGACCAGGTCGTCAGTGTCAGCAACGATAAAAGCACATTAAGGCATCCAGGGGAAGGCGGTGAGCGGAGTGGTGAGTCGGTTGCGACTAGTTTTGTCAATCTCTTTGATTGTCACTTTTGCCTTGACCACTGAATTTGCTGTTGCTGCCGACAAAAACGCTGACAAGCCTGCCAGTGAAGGCCAGGGGAGCGGACCGGATGCCGATGTCGGCAATGCCTCTGTGGTCCTCGATACCCAGCAAACTGCAAAGCTGGAAGCTCTGGAAGATCACTTCTTTGGTCGTATGTACCCGCACGAGCCTGTCGATAGGCGGATTCTGAGATTAGAGCGATTCGTCTTCGGCAAGGAATATTCAGGCGCTTTCCCGGGGCGCCTGGTCAAGCTGGAAGAAACATTGACCATGGTCGAACCGGACGGTACCAAGCGGACGGTTGCCCTGACCAAACCGTCTCCTCAGCCTCAGGCGGTTGCCCCGGAAGCGAGCACCGCTCCTGGTGCAACAGAAGCAGCCGACGGCATCCCCAGCATTGCCTCTATGAACGTTGCCGACGCCACTGCCGGCAATGCCGATGTAGACTCTAAAACCGAATACATTCAAAAAGACTATAAGCCTGATGCGGGATCTTCTGAGCAAATTGCGGTCGCTCCGCCAATGGCCCCTGTGGTCGCTGCTCCAGTAAAACCGGAAGAGCAGCTGATTAAGCCCAATATGACACCGCCGCCGCCGCGACCCAAACAAGTGGTTCTGCATGTCTCAAAGGACTCTTTTCCAAGCGATGGCAAACCCCAGCAGTTGATCAAAGAGCTGACCCTGGCGATCAAGGTGCATCCGCTCGATCCTGATTTGCAATATCAGCGTGCCAAGGCGCTTATTCAGTTAGATAAGTATGAAAACGCTCTCGCTGATCTTTCCGATGCCATTATGAATCAACCGAATAAGTCTGATTACTACATCGCTCGGGCCTGGGTCTACATGAAACTTGGCAATTCAGTTCTGGCTGCCGACGATATCAAGCAAGCACGCTTCGTCGATCCGGGCTTGCCGGCTAAAATTGATTTGACCGAACCAAGTCGTGATTCGGCTTCGTCACAGTAGAATAGTGACTGCGTCCGCTCGAAGATTGGTGTAATGAAGAAACTAACAAACTGGATCGCGCTGCCGCTGATCC
>CAJCHQ010000128.1 GCA_903970295.1 Bryobacterales bacterium | reverse complement strand
TCCCTCACTTTATCTGCCAGCGCCGCACCTCAGCCCGAAAGCAATGTCAACAGTCCAAAAGTAATCGGTCTTCGCACGCCGAAGAAAATGCCGAAGTTTACTGCCGACGAATTGATTCTGATGCCCAAATCCGGCGCTGATCCGGAAGAAGTAAGTCAAGCGCTAAGCAATGTCGGCGCCACATCCGAAGATCACGATCTTCTGGGGAAATTCGTCAAAATCAAAGTGCCAAAAGAAAATATCGATAAGGCTTACAAGGAGCTTTCCCAAGACAAGAATTTTACTTTTGTCAGCCGCAACCATTTGAACAGTACACAATTCACGACCACGCCTAATGACCCTGGCTTCTCGCAACAATGGTATCTCCAAGTTCTGGATGTACCCAATGCCTGGGCCCTGGGTGCCGCCGGTCAGGGTGTGACGATCGCATCGATCGACTCCGGTTGCGATTTCTTCAACCCAGACCTCGCTAACCGATTTGCCAACCCCGGGTATTGCACATTCCTGAAAGGACCGCCCGGTTACTGCTTCTTCGACCCATACGGTGCTGACTCGTTCTCCCACGGGACATTCACGATGACTTGTTTCGGTGCCACTACGAACAACAACTTTGGTTTCGCTGGTCCGGCATTTCAGGCTCAAATAGTGCCCATTAACGTGACCGGAAACTCTTCCGATCCGAATTCCGGCATTAGCGATTTTGATATTGCGGCTGGAATTCAATTTGCATTTCTATCGGGTGTCAAATTGGCTAATTTGAGTATCAACAACAGCGATCCCTTATATAACCTCATGTCTCCTGGCGCCCCGCCGATCATTCGTTACAGCCTTGCTGCTTTTGGTGCGGTCGGCGGAGTGACATTTGGCGCTGCCGGAAACGATGGCAATCAAGTTTTATCGGTGCCGATAGCAGGATATGTGCCTGTGGCCGCAATCGATCAAACACTGGTGCCGACGGTCTTCACAGATTTCGGCAACGGCATCATGTTCTCAGCTCCAGGTCAGGGCATCACAAATACCGGTTTCGCAGGCCAGACGTACACTTTGGACGGCACGTCGTTCGCCTCTCCTCTGACCGCCGGTGTTTTCGCTCAAGTGCAGAGTGCAAATCGCAGTCTCACTGGCCTACAAGTCATACAGGTAATGGCCTCCACAGCGAAGACAAACGAAGCCTTGCCGACTGCTTACTTCGGCGCTGGTATCCCAGATGCTGCTGCTGCAGTAAATCTCGCCTTGCATAGTTTCTAGAAAACTCTACCAAGCATCAAAAGAGAGGGCCGACTGATGTCAGCCCTCTTTTTATTTATCGAATATGGTGTGCGCTTTCAGCAACAGACTTCAGCCGATGGATGGTTTTTTGCCACCGTTGAGAGCTTTCTGCGTGTGCCAAACCATAGCGCACAACAACACTGTCGAACTCAATGGCACGGCCAAAAGCACGATGGTCAGCAGTCCGAAACCAA
The DNA here is from genome assembly GCA_903970295.1 of Bryobacterales bacterium. The sequence continues at coordinate 272 of CAJCHQ010000128.1, read as the reverse complement.
GTCCCGTACCGACGACGTCAAAGAGCGAAACCACAGGCCGCGACGCTCCGTGTCTAGCAGCATCGCCCTGACCGATTTGTTCCTGCTCGGTCTGTGCCGGCGCTTCTCCAGTCGAAGCCTGCTCTTGTTGCGGAGCGGGAGCCGATTCTTCAGATGTTTCTTCGTGTCTGGCTTGATGATGATGTGGCTTGCTCTGAGCGCCAGGAGCCAGAGTTAGACTGGAAATTAACGTGGCACCCAATAGAGCGATCCGCAAAGTGTGCAATTTCGCT
>CAJCHQ010000127.1 GCA_903970295.1 Bryobacterales bacterium | reverse complement strand
ACGGCAATATCACTGATTTCACTACACCGGAATGGCAATCGACTTTCCGCATGCTGGCTGAACTATCTGCCAGCCGAGCTGCGCAAGGCTCTTCGCCGACTGAAACAGCAAATTTCATTTTTTCGCTCAAGGAGCCTATGTTCTCCAGGTTGAACGTAGAGTATGGTCATAAGAATGCTGAGTTAGCAAATGCCACCCTGGCCATTTCCAATTTGATTGACCGTCTGGGCCTGTACACGGCCGAAGTTTTTCACAAGAGTCGCGAAGCAATTATTCGCAGACAGCAAAAGGACATGCTGGAAATGTCCACTCCAGTGATTAAGATGTGGGATGGGGTTCTTGCCGTGCCTTTGATTGGCACTCTGGACAGTGCTCGCACCCAGATTGTCATGGAATCATTGCTGCAAGCCATTGTCGATACCGGATCGAAAATCGCTATCCTGGACATTACTGGTGTGCCGACCGTCGATACCCAAACTGCTCAGCATTTGATCAAGACAGTTTCGGCAACTCGCTTGATGGGAGCCGACTGCATCATCAGTGGTATCAGACCGCAAATTGCTCAGACTATCGTTCATCTCGGCATTGATATCTACGACATCACCACCAAGGCTTCTATGGCCGATGCCATTAAAGAGGCATTGGCACGCACCGGATGGAGCGTCGTTCGCGACACGACGACTATAAAGGACAGGTCGTAAATGGAACGAATTCCTATCTTGAAGATTGGGCACACTTTATTGGTCACCATCCAAGTCGATTTTCACGACCGCGTGGCCCTGGCTTTGCAAGAAGATTTGACCGAGAAGATTGTCGCTCTCGGTGCCAAAGGTGTTTTGATCGACATCTCGGCGCTAGAAATGGTCGACTCCTTTATGGGTCGAGTTCTCGGTAATATCGCAAAAATTTCTAGCTTGTTGGATTGCAACACAGTACTTGTCGGCATGCAACCCGCAATTGCGATTACGATCACTGAACTTGGTATCTCGCTTAAAGGCATCCATACGGCACTCACTGCAGAAGACGGCATGGAGTTGCTCGATCGCGCGGCCTTGAGTGGCAGCGCAAAGGGGAAGCATGGGCGTCAAGTCGCAAGAAGATAGACCGATCAAGATTGAAGACGACATCGCTCAAGTGCGCGCGTCTGTCAAGAGAATCGTCGCGCTTCTGAATTTTAGTCTGGTCAATCAAACTAAAGTGATAACAGCAGCAAGCGAGCTCGCGCGTAACACACTGGAGCATGGGGGCGGCGGCCATGCCCTGATTCAACTCGTAGATGAAACTGGACGTGTCGGTATCAGATTAATATTCGAAGACACTGGACCGGGTATTCCAGATATCGATGTGGCGTTGGAAGACGGCTACACAACCGGCAAAGGAATGGGTATGGGCCTCGGCGGCGCCAAAAGATTGATGGATAGTTTCGAGATCAAGTCGAGTGCAAACGGGGGCGCGTGCGGAACGCAGGTCTCTGTTACCAAGTGGCAGGAGAAAAGTTAGGAGAGCCGCAAATATTGCTTCAGGTCTGCGAGCTGAAAAATGAGGACGATCTTCTCCAGGCGCGCGCGTCAATCAAGATGCATAGCGTCGATCTGGGATTTTCCAAAATCAATCAGACAAAAATTGTCACGGCAGCAAGCGAACTTGGAAGAAACGTTCTCGAGCATGGTTTGGGAGGCCGACTGAGAATTGAAAAAGTCACAACGGAGGGGCGAGACGGACTCAAATTAATCTTTGAAGATTCCGGTCCCGGAATTCCCGATCTTGAACTTGCCCTGACGGATGGTTACACCTCTAAAAAAGGGCTCGGGCTCGGTCTCAGTGGCTCTAAACGCCTGATGGATGATTTCAAAATTGACACGCTGCCTGGACAGGGCACCAAAGTTGAAGTAATAAAATGGATGTGACTGATGCGCGTTTGATTGAAGTTACAGAGCAGAGCCAGGTCAGTGACGCGCGCCGACAGATTCTCGCCTTTGCTCATAACCACGGGCTCGATCAAAAGACTGAAGATAGGCTCGCTCTTGTCTGCACTGAACTTGGCACGAATTTGCTCAAACACACTCCGCTCGGCGGCAAGCTGATCGTACAGGGCATGACTGAAGGCGAAAACGTTGGTGTCGAAGTTTTTTCGATCGATACTGGTTATGGCATGAATGTCGAAGATTGCATGAAGGATGGCTACTCATCGACCGGTACTTATGGTACGGGTCTTGGCGCTATTCGCAGGCTCGCTGATAATTTCGATATTTATTCTGCACAGGGTGGAGGTGTAGTTTTACAGACTCGAGTCTGGACGACGAAATCGGCTGATGCAACTGATTTTTCTTTTGGCGGCTTGACTGTGCCAAAGGCGGGCGAACAGTTGTCTGGTGACAAATGGATCATTCTGCGCGCGGGCGCAACCATAAATTGTCTGCTCGTCGATGGACTTGGGCATGGCTTCGAAGCTTGTGAGGCGTCTCGTTTGGCGATCAAACGCTTTAAAGAAAATGTGCAACTCAGTCCCGGTGCGATGATCAAAGCCATTCACACAGCATTGCGTGGCACACGTGGAGCTGTGGCGACCGTAGCTAAGCTGGATTTGTCCACAATGCGACTAGATTATTGCGGCTTGGGCAATATCGCCGGAATTGCCACTTCCGGAACCGATCACAAGCATCTCACGGCGCTCAATGGCACTCTTGGATACGAAGCCAGGAAGATTATCGAATTTACCATTCCCTGGACCTATGATTCGATTTTGATCATGCATTCGGATGGGCTGTCGTCAAAAACGCTCGAAGATATAAGTGCGGTAGAAAATAAGTCTGCACCGATCATTGCTGCCTGGTTGTACCAAAAGTATTGCAAGAGTATAGATGACGCCACCGTGCTAGTTTTAAAACAACTGGGTCGCAATTGAGTTATGAAAACCGACAAGTTACTATTGATTCTACACATCAAGTCCGAGTCTGACATCGTTCTCGCTCGCAGACGGGCGCGGCAAATTGCTTTGCTGCTGGGTTTGGATGCTCTCGATCAAACACGGGTGGCAACTGCTTTAAGTGAAGTCGCTCGTAATGCTTTTGTTCATGCTAAAGATGGACGCATCGACTACTCGATTTCTGACACGAAATCGCCTTATTCTTTTGCTATCACTGTAACTGACAAAGGAAGCGGTTTTAACGCTCCCGTGGAAGTTCAGTCGTCATCGAGCGATCACCCCGGGTTACGCGGTGCTGCTCGTTTGGTAGATAGCATGAAGATCGAATCGTCTGCGCAAGGAACAACGGTTCGTCTGGACAAACATGTAGCGCCAAGAACTCCTTTTAGCTCGGCCGAGATCGATCAGCTGGCTAACTCTCTAGCGAGAATGGTGGCAAGCGATCCTAGCGAAGAGGTATATCAGCAGAACCAAGAACTTCTTAACGCTCTCGAACAATTAACTGGTAATCAGGAAATGCTCGATCAGCTCAATGTGGAACTGCGAAGTAAAAACGAACAGCTCAATCTGCTAAACGAAAAAATGCAAGCCTTGAACGATTCTCTGGAATTAAAAGTGGCGGAGCGCACTGCCGAACTTTCGAACCTGAATCAAGAGTTGAGAATTACGAGCGAGCAGGCTGTATTGGCTAATCAATTGAAAAGCGAGTTTGTGGCCAATGTCAGCCATGAACTTCGCACCCCAATCTCGATCATCGTAGGCTTTTCTGAGGTCTTATCCATCTCTCCCGATGTTGATGATCAGATCAAAGAAACAGCAACCTATATTGCCACAGCCGCTAAGCATTTAACTCAGGTGGTCAATGGCATTCTCGACTTTTCGAAAATACAGGGGGCTGACACTAAGCTCTTGCGTGAAGAGTTTTTTATTGGGTCAATCTTCGATGAAATTCTTCAGCATGGGCAACACCATGCAGTCGGCAAGAAAATCACTTTAAGCGATGAAATAGATCCTGTCTTAGCTACACCTTTATTTGGCGATTCTATGCGCCTGCGGAAAGTACTGCTCAATCTAATGCTGAATGCTGTCAAGTTTACAGACGGAGGCTTGATAAAACTCCGCGCTATTAGTCAAAGCGTTGAAAGTGGAATTGCAGTGGTGCGTTTCGAAGTAGAAGATCAGGGAATTGGTATTTCGCCTGAAGGCAAGCGTCGGCTTTTTCAACCTTTCGTTCAAGTCGATGGTTCAACCACACGCAAGTACGAAGGACTCGGTTTGGGTCTGGCAATCAGTAAGACATTGGTTGAACAAATGGGCGGCGAAATTAGCTGCGAAAGCGCTCTCGGCAAAGGCACGACTTTCTTTTTCACTGTACCCCTAGAACTAAGTTCAGTGGCGGTTCCGACTTGATTTGACGTGAAAATCAACTTCCCTTCGACTGCTCGCTTTCGATTTGCCCGATGATTTGACTTGCCTCTATTTTTATTTGACTGTATTGAGCATTTAATGACCTAAAAAGAGCCTCTACTCGCGCTGCATCTGTTTGCTCGGCAGCCTGTTGCAGAGCAGAGCAAATCACTGCCAGCTCCGGCATAAAAATCAAAGAACATGCTCCTTTGATGGCATGAGCGTTTTTACCGACAATATCGAAGTCGCTCTTTGCGAGCGCTTCTTGAATTTCTGGCATGCGTGAGTCTGAGTCATCGAGAAACGCTTTGAGAAGTTTCGTCACCTGTTCTTTCTTGTAACGCTCGAACAGCGCCGCTAAATCTATTGGGGTGACTGGCGCATTTTGTTCTTTGTTCAGCCACTTTGCCAACACGCGAGCGATATCACGTTCCGAAAAGGGCTTGCTGATGTAATCGTCCATACCTAAGCTGAGGCAATGTTCGCGATCGCCGGTCATGGCGTTGGCTGTCACAGCCACAATCGGCACGTGGTTGTTGGTTCCAGATTCCCTCTCTCTGATTGCAGCAGTTGCTTCGAAGCCATTCATTTTAGGCATCTGGCAATCCAGAAGAATGAGATCGTACTTCTGCTTATTTATTTCCTCGAGCACCTCGATACCGTTAGAAGCAACGCCGACTTTGACTCCCAATTCCTCGAGAAGATTTGCAGCCACCAGTTGATTGACCGGATGGTCCTCTCCTAGAAGCACTCTCGCACCAGTAAACGAATATACTTCGGGAACCGCTTCTGCCTCAGCAGTCAGATCATCGACAGTTTCCAACGGCAATTCAAACCAGAATGTGGATCCGACATCTACTTTACTGTTGACTCCGATCTTGCCGTCGAGCAAATCGACTAAGCGCTTACATATACTCAGACCCAGACCAGTGCCTGTTTGGCGTCGACTCCAGGCGGCATCGATTTGAGAGAAGGGTTTGAACAGTTTATCCAGGTCTGCCACTTCAATACCGATACCTTGGTCTTCGACCTCGATCTTCACTCCGATTGTAGTTTGATGTTTCCATATCCGCAGAGCGCTAATTTTGATCGCACCCTGTTTAGAAAACTTCAGAGCATTGCCCACTAGATTTACGAGTATCTGTCTGATTCGATTTTCATCGCTGACAACAAATGCAGGGATCGTGGCATCAATCGAAGCTGTGACTGCGATGCCCCTGCTGGCTGATTGAGCTGCGAACATGTCGACAACATTTTCAATCAAGTTGATCAGTGAAAAATTTTCTTTCTTGATGAGAAGTTTTCCTTCGTCGATTTTAGAATGGTCGAGAATATCGTTAATGATATGTAGCAAAGATGAGGCAGATTGATGCAGTAAGCCAATTAGTCGCCGGTCTTCTGAATCTACTAGACGTTTTTCCAAAATATTCGTTAAGCCCAGGACGGCGTTCATCGGTGTTCTAATCTCGTGACTGACGTTTGCCAGAAATAGGGTCTTGAGTCGGTTTGCATGCGTCAATTGAAGGCTGCGCTCTTCTAACTCTTCCCTCACTTTCTGGACTTCGTCGAGCGCGGTCATCAATTCCTTATTTTGCTGTTGCAGATCTTGCAAAATCAAATTGCCGCTCTGTTGTCTGTCTGACAATTTCATATTGGGACTCGAGTTGGCCAATTGATCAGCCCATTTTTCAATGGCTTTCTTTTTCAGTGCCAGTCCCGTAATTTCTTTGCTGATTATCACAGTCGTACCGGTGTGACCGGTTTCGATTTCCACTCGATCGACAAGCCTTCTTATCGCTGTCAAGCTCGTGTGAGTGCCTGATAAACCGGCAGCTTCGGCATCGAGTATGGTCAGGTCGGATATGCCAGGACCCGAATCAACAACCGATATTTGCAAAAATTCTTTGCTGGCTTGTTCCTGGAACGTGAAATTGACACAGCCGCCGTTTGCATACAAGAGAGCGTTGCGCGCCACTTCTGAAACCGCTGTCACGAGCCTGGTTTGGTCTGGAGAACGCAAGCCGACCAGCAGCGCCAACTGCTTGGTCGTGTTGCGAACGACAAGTAAATCGCTTTCACTGATAAGGCGGCACTGAGCCACTTTAGGAAACAGTGTTGTCATTAGGTGCGGGTGTCAATTTGGGCTGTTCTGTTGTACTGTCTTATTGTTCAGCTTGTTATTCATCACAGGTTAGCTTGATAATCATATGTTGTCGCCTGGTCATATAAAGGTTCTTCTTGTCGATGACCACAGCGTTACCCGTTTGGGCATAAAATTTATGCTCGAAGGCAATGTAGAGATCACCGTTGTGGGCGAGGCTGTAAACGGATTGCAGGCTGTGACCATGTTTACTGAATGCCGAGCAGACCTCGTTCTTATGGATGTGGACCTGCCCGAACTCGATGGCATCCAGGCTACTGCGTCGATCAAGAAGTCGTGCCCAGACGCAAAAATCATCATGA
>CAJCHQ010000126.1 GCA_903970295.1 Bryobacterales bacterium | reverse complement strand
CGCGCACCCAGCTGTATCTAGTGTGCTAGAAATGGAAGAGGTCGACCAGGATGCTTCTCTACCAATGACGACAATGACAGTTAAACCAGGGGTGCCCTTGGCCGGAGGCGTTGCTCGCACCGCCGGCGGTACCAAGGTCATCAGCCTGAACAGAGGCTCGGTCGTGTTTGCGCCGACGCGTGACACGATCGTCGTCACCCCGTTTGGTGAAGTGAAGATGTCAGCCAAGTCGGTCGTCTTCATAATGTCTTTCCGCCACGGATTGACTGTTTTCAACCTGGACGATGCGCATCTCAGATCGGTAATCGTCAAATCGGGCAGTCATGAGCTAGTACTCAGCCCCGGCATGCACGCTACAATCACCAACGATTCAGTCGAGAACTTCCAGCAAATCAATCCCGCTGAACTGATTGGTCATCGCTCAATCAACGAACGCTCGGCGGCTAAGGGAATGAAGGTCTTTGTCTCCGAGTTCTCAGTTCCGCAAGCCGTGTCAGCAGTGATGCCGCTCAAACAATTGCTCGTTGGGAAACACCCGCGTGCACAAAAGGTCGCCGTGCACATGCTAAAAACTGCAGCGATCCTCAATCAAATGCGCAGCGGAGAATTCGAACAAATGATGCGTCCGAGAATGACGGCATACGAAAGTCAGGCGGACGTTTCTCCATCATCGTTCGGTCATTGATAAACCGGAACTGCGGAGGGACGTTGTTGCAAACGAATCCCAACACTGCCCAAGCAGCCGCCGACGCAGCCTGCCGCTGGCGGTCAACCCCATGTGCCTAAGTAGCTTAAAAAAGAGGCACCGTTTAGGGTGCCTCTTTCGCTAACAATATGCAAGTCATTGATTGGATTATCTGCGACATTTGCAGTCGAAGCTAGCCCTAAAGCTAGGCTACGAGCACAGCCGCCTTTTCCATCTTGGAGAGGCTTTCATTCATTGCTTCACGCAGAGCATCGCGCAGCGCCGAACCTTCTTTGAGATTTTTGCCGTCTTTTTGCACGACCAGGGTATTGGCTTTAACCAGCTTTTCCAGTTCGTCCAAAATTGCTTCTTTCTCGCGGCTGCCATCCAGCAGTTCGATGAGATGACGAGAGAAAACGTCTATGGCAATTCTTTCGTGCAGTTGGTTTGTCACTGAGTCACGAGTTCTTGCCTGGTGGCGAGCGATTTCACTGACTTTGGGACGGTCGCTTATTTTCGTCACAAAAGGCAGATCATGTGTGCGGAATTGGACAGTGTTGGTCGCATAGGCAGTCAGCAGATCAGCACCGAGAAGCTGTCTTTGTGCTTCGATTGTTTTGGCATCTTGAATAGAGACTGAACTGATGCGGGTGCGAGCCGCGTTGAACAAATCATCGAAGCTCACTGCTTTGGGCCACTGTTCAGCCAAATATTGGAAGGCGGCCTTAATCAATGGTTGCGGTGTGGAAAGGCTGAAGCCATTCGGCAGAACGAATGTCTCAGGCTTGTTCGATTGGATTTCAATATTTTCGGACGCCGGTTTAGCCGGTGAGGCGATCAGGAATTGCTGAACGTTTTCAAAAGTCAGATTGCGATTGATGGGAACGTCTTGCTTGACCAACAATGTTTGTCTGAAAGTACGGTTGCGGAGGAAATCCATATATTGCTCGGTGCGGACGATTTCATTAGAAACTCGTCTTAACGTCTCATCGATTTCTTTGGGGAAATTGCTGGTCAGCATCGTGTGAAAATCAGCTTCGCCGAGATATTGCAGGCCATGACGGGCAGCCCGTTCTGCGAATTGATGGAAATAAATAGGTGCGTTCTGTTCTTCCAAGTGGTCGTGAAGCAAGTAGGAGTCCTGTTGGAATCTGAGCAGATCTAGTTCATTTTTGAGCATGATGCCATAGGCATTTTCTTGAGTGGGAACCGATTGAGAAAGGAAGTCGAGCAAAGCGCGAGCTTGACCTGCTTTGATGGATGGATCCTGAATTTGCGCTGTGTGATAGAGCATCATGTCGCGGATCATGCCGCGGAAGTGCCAACCGGGAAAAGTGTTGTAACTGATGTAGGCGACACCGTTGGGGGCGAGGTTGTTCTGGCAGATTTCGAGAATTTTTTCCTGAAGATCGTCGGAAATCCAGGAATAAAGTCCGTGGGCAATGATGTAATCGAATTCGCCGAAGTCTTTATTGATATCTTTAAGATCGATCTGTTTGACTTCAATGTTCTTCAGTCCCAGTTCTTTGATCGCAGCTTGCGCATCGGAGACTTGTCTTTGCGACAGATCGACGCCAACGAAGTGGGCGTCAGGCAATGTGGAAGCCAAAGGAATGAGATTCCCGCCGGCGGCGCAACCCAACTCAAGCACGCGGCACTTACCGACTTCTTTGGACTTAACGCCAAAGAGAGAAGCTACGGCGGCTAAGCGGTCGGGATGCGATTGCGGAAAAGCATGGCTTTCATAAGGAATTTGATCGTATGTATAAGTAGGTTTGTTTTCGAGTACCTGCATTCGCTTAGCCTCTTTAAAGTAAAAGGGGGGGGTGACATTGTCGCGGAATTCCAATGGGCTTAGTGTTGCATTTGCAGGGGGTGTAATTCAAGTGCTACACAGCTGCAGTCAGCGGTCCCGTGACATTGGCTTCGCCGAACCCCGATTCGATGCGGTTCTGAATGCTTTGAACAACGCAGCGCTCGATTGTCTTTTGCATCGTTTGCCTTCAATTGTGTATGAAAGATGAAGAATTCTGGTTGTTGTTACATGAGGGTGATCGCACTGAGGCTGGATCGCTTGTAAATTCCCGAACTGGATGGCCTCACGTTTGTATTTGCGGATTTACAAAATACCAGGCTGCTTATGGCACTACTGGTGGTGCACAGTCGAGTAAGCGGACTCTGCAGTGCACTATTAGTGGTGCATAATCGAGTAAGCGGACTCTGCTGTGCACTACTAGTGGTGCATAATCGAGTAACCGGACTCTGCTGTTTGGATTCCTTCGATCTTTCGTATTGGTCATAGTCCCCCAGATTTACAGACATGATTATGTTCCGCTCTGATGTCGGGAGATCGGCACTCAGTCTATAGCCAATACAACAGACCGGTCTGAATGAATTGCTAATTATTGACGAGAATGGTGGGTTAAGCGCGCACCGGATGCAGTGGCAATGTGCAGACCGGTCTGTTTATAAATCGATTACCACGCATGATTTTTTTTACCAGTGATTTTCTAGTCTTTTATGAAAAGAATTGTAAACCGACGGTAGAGTTGAATACCAAACAGGGTCATTGACAAAATCTAAGATTGAATCTGGGAACAAAATTTTTGCTCGATATCACCTTTCCGTTCTGCGGCAGTGCTACCATCATGGACTGTGTGGTGGAGAAAATTGCTTTTGCCCATCGGTCTTCAGTCGGTAACTGAGATGTTGCTAATGAATTCCCGGGGTGATGGGCAATTGATCCACCAACTTCGGTTCGAAATCGATGGATGCCGCCTCATATTTTTAGGCAGTCCCGGTTTTAACGAATTGAATTTTGAAACCTGGAAGCCACGTGCACCGAACACGCCGTGTCGTAGTTGTTTCAAGATGAGCCTCTAGAGCCGAAGATGCCGCGATGACTGGTGCCCGAAACGCTGCCTGAAAGCCAGCGTGTTTTGTTATGCCCGCAGGAGGGTGATTTAAATGATCAAGAATACGAACTGGACGACGTTGATGCGTTTGAGCCGGAGATTTCGCCGTTTCCGTCAGAGAAATATCAAACAGCTGGTCATATGGCCATCAACCGTCTGCTTTCTTGCATCAGCTAACGCAGCCTATGCGACCGGGGTCAACCTTCCTCCGGTGGTGGTCCATCCAGTCGTGCACAGCGTCACTACGCCCGTACATTTTTCGACGCCTACGATTCCGAGTAGTAACAGCGGTAGCAGCGGTTCCGGCCATTCAACGATAGTCAACACGACTACGCACACGACAAGTTCGAATCTCACGACGAGCCCCGGCACGTCGACGACGACTCACACTCACACCCACTCAACCACGCATACAGGCTCGACCACGACCGCGAATGTGGTGACTGCGCCGACTCATGTTAATACATCAACCAGCTCGACTCCGGTCACTAGTGTTCTTCCCAGTGCCGGATATCAGCTTAATCTCGATTCTACAAAAGCCAACATTGTTCTCGGATCGGCTCTGTTTAACGGAGCATCTTCCGCCACTATTACTGTAGGGGGTACCCAGACTACCTACACCGCCGGAAGCAAAGTCACTGCCGCCGAGTATGTTGCGATTCAGCAAGCTCTGAACTCACCTAACGGTCAAGCTCTAGTATTGGCCCAGAACGGAGCCGCCGATGGTGGTCAGTTCGCGCTCAACAAAGTCGTGAATTCGAATGTTACCGAGGTAGTCGTACCGAAGAATGTAACTGCTTTGGATTTTAGTTCGACCAACAACAACACGGTCACCATAAATGGTGGGCTGGTCAACTACGGTTCTGTTGTAGATGTATCCAAACAGTCCAACGCTGGTGTCATTGCGGCTGCCAATATCACGAACGAAAAGGGCGCTCTCATTACAACTGTACTGCCCAGCACTTTGCAATCCTCATTCCCGAGCAACGCCAGCAGTCTTGACTTGACTCTGAGCGCAACGAATAGCATTACGAACGCTGGAACTATATCCGGATCCGGAGGATTGACCCTTGCCACTACAAGCGGTGCGATCACTAACACGTCTACAGGAACAGTCAGCGCCGCTAACAACGTAAATATCAGCGTCGGTAACGGCAACCTCACAAACTCTGGAACAGTCTCTTCGCACACCGGTAACGTGAATATCACGACCGGTGATTCTACTAATTTGAATGTCTCCGCCAGTGGTGGCACATTCCAGGCGAATGCGGGAAATATCAATTTACGCACGCCTTCCTACGCGGGCAACAGCAATATCACTTTGAATGGCGGCAATTATCTTTCTCAGAATTTGAATGTTAACGCCGGCTCGGGAAACATCACTGGCTCCGTCGGCAACGTGACCGGCAATTTGAATACTAATGCCGGTGTTGAACACTTCCTGGCCAATGCCGCCAATTTGGAAATTGGCAACAACACATTGACTGGTGATCCGACATTTGCGAACAACGGGAACATCACGATCACTGGCAATGTAAACACGAACGGTAATGACCTCGCTATTTTGGCCAATGGCAACATCTCGATCCCAGCCTCGGCCTCCGTGCAGATAAACACGACATCTGCCAGCGGGAACGGCGGCAACTTGATCATGGTAGCCGGCGCGGATGTGACGGCAGGCAGTAATGGGAGTGGAACCGTTCCTCCTGGCACGCCTATTGGCGGGACAGCGACCATAGCGTTCGACGGCGGCTCAAACGGCGGCAACATCGATCTTGCCACCAATAATACCTTGACGGTTTCGCCAGTAATCGATACCCATGGCACTGCTACAAATACAGGCAATGGTGGAAACGTTTTCCTGGCTGCTTATGCCAACGGTAGCGTCGGTGGACACATCACCTTGCCGGCCAACTCAATAAATACATCGAGCGGACCAGTCAGCACCGGAGGGTCCTTAGACCAGACTTTTAATGGCGCCAATGGTGGCAATGTCACTTTAATCGCTGGTGCATCTTCCGGAACAGCGATAAGCGTAGGGTCAATAATTACAGGCGGTGGTCCAGGCACAAACACTTTGGGCACGACTTCCGGCAAAGGTGGCTCCGTCACTATAACAACCGCCCAGCCGACGGCAGGCGGTGGAAGCGTCTCCTTTGATAACAGCGGAGACATAACCAGCGGCAGCATTACTGCAGGTGCGACAAATCGCGCCGCGAGCGTAGTGACTGGAAATATCTCAACTAATGGCACCGGTGGATCGAACGAATTTAACGATCCAGGATCTGCTCAGAATGTAAACACAGCTCTTGGCGGTGCCAATGCTGGAAATATCACCATTACGGCCGGAAACAATGTCACCACCGGCAGTCTCAACACCTATGGTGCAGGTGGGGCCGGAGGCGAGGAATTCAATAACGTTTCTGGCGGTGTGGGTGGCTCGGGCGGCTCGATCAATGTCTCAACCAGTGGTTCCTTAACAATCAATGGCGCTGTCAACGCGTCTGGTGGTGGTGGCGGTGGCGGTGGCA